>JALWRV010000164.1 GCA_027080545.1 Parvularculaceae bacterium | reverse complement strand
GATCCGAAAAGGCCGCGCGGTCACGCTGATCTCTGATCCTGATCATCAAACTGTTTAGGTCTTGCGCCATCCGGCCATTCTCTCCCAAGGCAACCACTGACGACGCCAACCCATATATCTTGCCCATACGCCCCGTCTTTGTGGTCAGGCCATATGCCACAGACCGCCCCCCGCTGGCAATCTTGTCTCGATTTACCAAATTTGCCCCCAGTGCCATAGGAAGTGTCACAGGAAGCGCCATAGGCCTGGTCATCGACCCACTCTTGCGACTGATACGCGTTAAGGATGTAGCCAGCCTTGATGCTACCCCGAGAGGGAGCACCTTGTCGCAAGTTCGTTTGAGGCGATGTGAAACGATCATGGCCTATTTTACGCACATCCTCGCGCTTTGGATCATTAGCCCCAAAAGACCAAATATTTTCATCTCAATATGACCCGATCACCCTTTGCTTGCGTAAACAAAGCCATGGACAAGCACGCCTTCACTTGGCAAAAATAGCCCCGTCCACGGGCGGATATGAGAGAGTTTGAGAGGGAATTTCCATGAAAATAGCGGTGGTTGGCTCTGGCTGTGCCGGATTTTCAGCAGCCTATGCGCTGTCGAAAAAGCATCAGGTGACCCTTTTTGAAAAGGCGGATCGCCCCGGCGGACATTCCCACACGGTGACTGTTCCCCATAGCCTCAGTGACCCTTACGGCAAACAGGTGGCCGTCGATACTGGCTTTATCGTTTACAACAATCTCAACTATCCCAATTTTTTACGCTTGCTTGATGCGATTGGTGTGGAGACCGAAAAAAGCGATATGTCTTTTTCCGCCTGCCTTGGGGATGGGGCTTATGAATATGCCGGGTCTACCAAAGGCATGTTCGCCCAAAAACGAAATTTTTTCCGCCCCAGCCACTGGTTGATGATCAAAGATGTGCTGCGCTTTTATCGCGAGGCCCCAAGCTGGATGGATCGTGCCTGCTCTCACGGGTTGAGCGTTGGTGATTTGCTCGATGAAGGAAAATTTTCACAAAGTTTTGCCATGCGCCATTTGCTGCCCATGGCGGGGGCGATCTGGTCAACCCCCGTAAGCGATATTCGCGACTTTCCGGCTGAGACTTTTTTGCGCTTTTTCATCAATCACAAGCTGTTCAATGTGGATCCGGAAAAGCGCGCCGGCTGGCGTACGGTGACGGGGGGATCTCGTTCCTATGTGGATAAATTCATGACCCTGCTGGGCGAGCGGGTAAAACTCTCCACCCCCGTCTTGAAAGCTGCCCGTGACGCTGCTGGCGTAACCTTAACCCTAGGCGGCAAAAATGCCGGCACGGCCCATTTTGACGAGGTGGTGTTTGCATCTCATTCTGATGAGACCTTGGCCATTATGGGGGACGAGGCCAATAATCGAGAGCGCGACATTATTTCTGCTATTCGCTATTGCCCCAACCGCGCGGTGCTGCACCGAGATAAAACCTTGATGCCCAAACGCGAGAGCGCTTGGTCAAGCTGGAACTATCTGGCACCGTTTAAAAAAAGCGAGGTCGAAGATTGCACCCATGTGGCCCTTTCCTATTGGATGAACCGGTTACAAAATCTGGATACTAAAGAACCGGTCATTGTCACCCTAAATCCCCATCGCGAACCAGACCCGGCGCTGGTACATGGGGAATTTTCTTATGACCATCCCCTGTTTGATCGCGCTGCCATTGACGCCCAA
>JALWRV010000163.1 GCA_027080545.1 Parvularculaceae bacterium | reverse complement strand
GTGTCTGATTTTGCAAATAGCGCCCTATCACGTTGACCCCGCATAATAGCTGTCTACAAAATATCACCACAGCGATTAAATTTTTATGAATTATTAACTTGGTTAATTATTCCCTATCAAAGGAGGTTAAGGCGCGCGCCAGCCACCGCCTAATGATCTTCATTTTCAAGGTGCAAGAGCAGCCCCTCGCACGCATCATCAAGCAGATCAAGCACATGCGCAAAACCGTCCCCGCTGCCATAATAGGGATCAGGCACCTCACGTTCAGTGCCCGAACCAAAATCCAACAATAGCCGGATATCACAATGTCGATTGGCCGGGGCGATGGATAAAATATCTGCCTGATTTGTTAGATCCATGGCCAAAATATAATCAAATTCATAAAAATCTGCATGGTCGATCTGTCGCGCCCGCAACTGGGACAAATCAAACCCGCGCAAGCGCGCCGCCTGTTGCATACGCTTATCGGGGGGACGCCCCACATGCCATTCCCCCGTTCCGGCGCTATCGGCGGTGAAATTATACCCAGCCTCGCGTGTTTTTTGCGAAAAAATCGCCTGTGCTGCCGGTGACCGGCAGATATTTCCCAGACAGACGAATAATATTTTTTTCATGTCACCTCAGCAAGGGCTTGTTATGGAGGACGCCCTATCCCCCATCCATAGTGACGTGCATAGTGGCGTGATTGACAGATTTTGTCACCTCGCCCACAAAGACCCAAAAGAAAGCCTTGATGTTCGCCAAAACGGAGACGGAACATGGTGAAAAAACTAACCCCGCAAGCCCGTGATCAATTTTTTGCCGACCATCCCCATTGGGCCCCTTTAGATGATCGCGATGCCGCCAAACGGGAGATTTTGTGCGACGATTTTAATCAGGCTTTCGGCCTTATGACCAGAATTGCCCTTTATGCCGACAAGCATGACCATCATCCTGAATGGTTCAATGTCTATAATCGGGTGGAAATCACCCTCACCACCCATGATGCCGGGGGGCTTTCTGAGCGCGACGTGGCCATGGCCCACTTCATCGATTCTCTCATTGGCTAGCGGTTCTGTTACCCTTGGCCCCTATTTGCCACATTTCACCCGCAAAGGGGTCCGAAAATAAACCCATCGCGGCCTTGGTTTGGCCCTTTGCTTGACCTTTTGTGTTACGCTAGAACAGCGCTAAAGATCTATTTGCCTGAGGCGCTCTGCTGCAAAACTATATTAGGGGAACAAAATGGCCACAATTGTACTTGTTGACGATGATCAAAATATTCTCACCTCGGTTTCTATGGCCCTTGAATCCGAAGGCCATCAGGTCACCACTTTTGAAGATGGCGCTGAAGCGCTGGAGGCTTTGAATAGCAAGGCACCGGATATGGTCATTTCGGATATTAAAATGCCTCGCATGGACGGGATGGAGCTTTTGCGGCGCTTGCGGCAATCCTCAAATCTGCCGCTTATTTTTCTGACCTCCAAAGATGAAGAAATTGACGAAGTGCTGGGGTTAACCCTGGGGGCGGATGATTATGTCAAAAAGCCTTTTTCCCAGCGCCTGTTGATGGAGCGGGTGAAAGCGGTTCTGCGGCGAGCTCAGGCAGACAATATGGCCAGCCCAGAAGATGAAAAGCAAAAAATTCGCCGGGGCAATCTTACTCTTGACCCCATGCGCCATGCCTGTTCATGGAATGGGGAAAATGTTACCCTTACCGTTACTG
>JALWRV010000162.1 GCA_027080545.1 Parvularculaceae bacterium | reverse complement strand
TGCGCAATGGCGGTGGCCCGGCCTGTTTGCGTTTGCGGGTGGTGTTGAACGAGCAAGAAGCAGCCAATGTTTCAAAATGCGTACTGGATGAAGCGCTCATCGCCCGACTGGAGCAATGGGTAGAAAAACATTATCGCGACCGGTTGGAAATTAAAGACCTTGGCGATCCTGATTTTCTTGGGGAGGTTTACACCGCCCTTGATGAATTAACCGAAATCCTGTCGCTGGGGGCGATTTATGATTTTCAGCGCCGGTGAAGCTGCCCCGTTTTTGAGGCTAGTTTCTTTCCGGCAGATGGTGTTTAATTTTGGGCAGACGTGAAAGAATTTGCCGCTCGACACCATTGGGATAGCCCGCCCAACGCCAAGCCAGCAGATGCGCGACTGAATAGATCAACGCCCCCATGCTCGCATCAATCAACACCCCGAGCAAACGCAAGGGCGTAGGCACTTGCGGAAAATAGTCCCGCAACAATAAAAACCAGGCGATCATAACCGTGATGGCAAACAGGCTGCGCCACGCCCGCAGCAGCGGTTCAAAAGCAGAGCGCCCGGTGACATGCCGATACATCATCAAATTTAAAAAAAGCTGCCCAAGGCCCGACAATGCTCTGGCGATCACCGCCCCCATATAGCCCCAAAGCAAAGCAGCGATGATAAAACTCGGCAACCGTATCACCAAATACCATAATTCACGCCAGAAAATAATCTTGGTCTGACCTTTTGCAATGACCAGCGGGCGAATAGGGTCAGAGAGAAAATATATACCCAATATCGGGGCCACATAGTGCAATACAGGTATCGCTTTTTCGTAACCGGGACCAAAGAATAATGGCACCAGATCTGAGGCCAACAGCCCCATACCCACCGCCATAGGCATGGCAATCGCCGCCATGGCTTCAACCCCACCAAGACAGGTGCGCACCATAGCGTGATCATCGGCCTGCTGCTCGGACAGGCCGGGAAAAATAGCCCGCGACAAGGGCGTGGCCAGCTCATTGGTTGATAGTTGCGCCAATTGCATGCCGAGGTAAAAACCGCCCGTAGGCCCCGCCCCGAACAAGCGCGCAATGATCAAGGCATCAAGCTTGAGGTTAAACGTTATCAACGCCCCTGCCGCCGTCAGCCAACCCGCAAAACCGAACACTTTATGTTTTGATTTAAACGACCAGCGTGGGCGAAATGGTATAAAAATATAAGATAATAATAATTGCACCAACCCACCGGCAATCGCCCCGGCAATGAGCGCCCAATAATTTCGCAATATCAGCGCCATTGTGATAGAGACCGCCACCGCAACAAACTTATTCAACCCGATGGCAATAAACTCCCGCGAGAAATTCAACGCCCGCTCAAACTCATAAAATTTCGGGTTTAGCAGCCCTTCCAATAGAGGCATCAGCGCTATGGCCAAAAACATCCAAACCAATCGAGGCTCATGGAAAAAATAGGCAAGCACCGGCCCCAAAAGAGCCATCAAACAGGCAAGCCCCACCCCCCGAAGCAATGAAAAAGTCCAGATCGTCTCATAATCATCGCGGTTCGCATCATGATGTTTGACCACATATTGCGAAACCCCGAAATCGCTGAAACCTTGCAAAATCTGCAAAGCGGTAAAGCCGATAGCAATTAGCCCAAAATCTTCCGGCACCAACAGTCGCGCGACGATTAACGTATTGGCCAAGCCGATAAAGCGCATCAGGAAAC
>JALWRV010000161.1 GCA_027080545.1 Parvularculaceae bacterium | reverse complement strand
GTATCGGGCCGTGGATGCCTATTGTCGGGAAGTGCAATTGGTGGTGCGGGACGGCAGCGAGGATATCGACCACATAAAAGCGCCGATGTCTCTTTTGCTCGGTGGAGAAGACAGCTATATCCCGAAAGCCATGGCCGATTATATTCGAGATAATTTTGCTGATCGCGTGAAGATTAAAACCATCCCCCGAGGGGGACATTATTTACTCTATACCCATTGGCAAGAGGTCTTTGCAGCGCTGGAATCTTTTGAGTTCTAGACTTCAAGCCAGACCCATTTCACGTTCTTGCAGGGCTTTGATTTCGTCGCGCAGTTTCGCGGCCTCTTCAAATTCGAGATTACCGGCAGCTTCCAACATTTGTTTTTCCAGTGCGGCAATATGGGTTTTCAGATTGCCGCCGGGGATGAACGGTTCAGCCTCTTCGCCAAAGCCGACCTGTTGTGGCATGGCCCGGTCAGCAATGTTACTAAGCCCTAGTGCGGCTTTTTCGCCACTATCATCACTGGATAGGCTTTCGGCGATTTTTGCACTGACCGATTGCGGGGTAATATTGTGCTTTTTGTTATAGGCGATTTGTTTTTCACGCCGCCGATTGGTCTCTGCCATGGCGCGTTCGATAGAGCCAGTGATGCGATCGGCATAAAGGATAACCCGCCCGTCCACATTGCGGGCAGCCCGGCCAATGGTTTGGATGAGGGAGGTTTCCGAACGTAAAAACCCTTCCTTGTCAGCGTCGAGAATGGCCACCAGTTCACATTCGGGAATATCCAGCCCCTCGCGTAGCAAATTGATACCGATCAGCACATCAAACACGCCAAGGCGTAAATCGCGAATGATCTCGATGCGCTCTAACGTGTCCACATCGGAGTGCATATAACGCACGCGAATACCCATTTCGTGCATATAGTCGGTGAGGTCTTCGGCCATGCGTTTGGTGAGGGTGGTTAACAAAACCTTACCACCTGAAGTTGCACACTTCTTGCATTCCTCAATAACATCATCGACCTGACCGGTCCCAACGGTGGCGTCCCGCTCATCCCCCGTAGGTGTGGGCGTGACCGGCCGGATCTCCACAGGCGGGTCGATGAGGCCCGTGGGGCGGATCACTTGTTCGGTAAATACGCCGTTCGTTTGATTGAGTTCCCACGGGCCGGGGGTGGCGGACACATGTATGCTCTGTGGCCGGATGGCATCCCATTCCTCAAATTTCAACGGCCTGTTATCAAGACAAGACGGCAGGCGAAAGCCATATTCTGCAAGTGTTTTTTTGCGTTGAAAGTCGCCTTTAAACATGCCGCCAATTTGCGGCACAGTGACGTGGCTTTCGTCACAAAAGAGCAGGGCATTTTCCGGTAAATATTCAAACAGGGTTGGCGGCGGGGCGCCGGGCACGCGCCCTGTGAGATAGCGCGAATAGTTTTCAATGCCGGCGCAAGAGCCGGTGGCCGCCATCATCTCCAAATCAAACTGAACTCTTTGTTCAATGCGCTGGGCTTCGAGCAATTTACCCTCGTCGCGCAAAATAGGCAGCACCTTGTTCAACTCAGCTTTGATATTGGCCATGGCCTGTTGCAGGGTTGGACGCGGCGTTACATAGTGGGAATTGGCATAGCAGCGCACGGCATCCAAAGAGGCGGTCTTTTGACCGGTCAAGGGATCAAATTCGGTGATTTCTTCAATCTCGTCCCCAAACAGGGAAATACGCCA
>JALWRV010000160.1 GCA_027080545.1 Parvularculaceae bacterium | reverse complement strand
TTCGGGTGCCGCTGAATGTGAGCAATATACATCAGGATGTTAAGTTCCTTGCGCCCATGTGCCGCATCTTCACCGGCGCTGTCGCTAACAACGCCAATCAGCTGGGGGCGGTGCGCCCAGATATTGCCATTCCGGCTTCGCGCAATTTCTCTCAAAAAGTGACCATGACCATTACCAAAGCCAATCTTGCGCCCGGCAAAAGTCTTGATGATGCGACCTTATATTCCTGCACGCTCTATGTGAAAAAATCCGCCAATGGGCCTTTATTGGCCTATGCCTTGTCCAGCCAAGAGGCGGCAACTCGTGCGGTTGGCAATGCGCCGCGCAATGTTGTTACCGGTGTGGTGCAAGCGGGAAGAGAAAAAGCGCTGATGATCAACACATCGCCCCTTAGTGCCAAGGGAACCTATGGCCTGTCTTCAAAGCCTCTGGCGGGTATGGCGGCGCCGGTTACGGTCACCACACCCCGAAGAATAGGTGGGGTGAGCCGCGTGGACAGCACCACTGAGGCAAGTCGGGGTGGTGTGGACCGGAGGGGCGCCAAAATTGTAGCGCCCGATGTCGGTTTTGCCGTGGACAGGCGCGTGCAAGGGCCAGAGCCGGTTGTAACGCGTTGGAGCCCGCAAAATATCGCCCATCCGGGTCAGGTTTTGGTGATTGAAGGGCGGGACTTCAAGCCAGGCTCTTTTGTCCTTCAGCTTCAAGGGGAAGGCAATCGTAGCATTAATTTGAAAATTAAAAATGCCACCGCCTCACGCATCGAGGCAGAAATTACCGATTTCGATTATACGGGCCATGAGGGCGCCAGACTGGTTGCGTTCCAGCGGGGAGGTCAACAAAAAGTTCTTGATGAGGATTATAAGATTGTCAATCGGGATCTTAGTTTTAGAGGAGATTCTCTTTGGCGTGTTGGTCCAAGCCCTGCAGATTTCATTTTTACAAATGGGGAAGTAAACCTGACCTTGAATAATTTTGAGTTCAGCAATCAAGGCCGTGGCACATATCGCGAAACGGTTAATATGGTGGAGCGGACCAGTGTCAGTACGACGAGGTGCAAAGTCAAAGGGAGCTTTGCCGAGGGTGAGCGTCATAATGTGATGTACAGAGCGGCAGAAAGAAGTGAGGAGCGTGCGATAACATGGCGTAAATTGGCTGATGGGCGAATTCAAATTTTGAATTTTGGGTTTTTTGGCCTCTATTCAGTAACTGGTCAGGTTAATGACGGTGTTTTCACGTTGGAATATGTAGATTATGTTCGCAACATATTTCCAACAGTTGATAGAGGAAAATGCCACGCCAAAGGGGAGCATGGTAGGTCAGGTTCATCGAGAGATGCCTCATCACAAGGAGATTATGACAGGCTGGTGGAATGGTCTCTTTTGCGGTCAACCCCTTAAAAATCCGCCCGAACAATCAGGAGATAATCATGGCTTATTTTCAAGCGCGAAAAATAAATTATTCGTTTTTGGCCAAGATACTTATGGTTGGGCTGGTTTTGGTTGCCTTTATACCAACTGCAAAAGCCGAGACGCTACAATCGGTCACTTTCCGAGTGCCGCTAGATGTTAGCCATATTCACAAGGATATAAAATATCTTGCACCTATGTGCCGCATCTTTACCGGTGACGTGGCGAGCAACGCCAATGAATTGGGTTCTGTGCGCCCCAATATTGCAGTGCCCGCTTCGCGTGCGGTTAGCCAAAAGATTACCATGACGGTTACCAAGGCTAATTTATTC
>JALWRV010000159.1 GCA_027080545.1 Parvularculaceae bacterium | reverse complement strand
TTTGGGGTGAAAGAAAGGTGGGATAAGGGCAAATTTCAGGAAGTGCGCCGCTCCAGCCTCACCCGCCCCTCACACCATTTGGCCATATCCTGCTGCTCAGCCGATGGCGCGTCATCATAATAGCCTCTCACTGTGCGAGAGCACCAGCATATCTTCTTGTCAGAATCCCAAATACCGCCGCCGTCAAGACAACTGTCTTGTTTTATAAAATCACTTCTGAATACTGTAAGATTCAAAACGGCGAAGATAATAAAACCTAAAATAATACCCAAAAATATTTTCATAGATCCCCCCTACCTAAACCACAAACCGCGCCAGATAATCGTCGGAATAGTCGATCTCCAACTCCACCCAGATCGGCAAATGATCCGACATTTGATGGGTCGCCCATGTCTTATAGCCGCGATCCCAGTTCTTATAGCGTTTGCCATCGGGCTTGTCGGGGTTCACATTGCCACGCGGTTCATAATAATCTTTTTCTTCCGGCAAAAACACAACCTCACGCCAATCCAGCGTTCCATGGCGAATAAGCCGCACCCGCTCCCCCTCACCGGTAAACGCCAACTGATCATAAAATTTGCTGCCGCCCAAATTGGTGGCCCCGAAATTGGGGATCATCAACTTATGTTTGGCTAGCGCCTTGAACGTATCATGGTCGCGATCAACCACATTCATATCGCCAAGCAAAATATAAACCTCCCCTTCCTTTTTGGCCCGCTTGGCAATTTCCTTGGCAATGGCATCGATCTCGCCAACCCGCTGCTTTAATTTCTCCCCCCGATCCGCCCCATAAAACATATGCACCGAACAAAGAACAAACCTAAACCACGAGGCCCGAAAAGCAGCAAAAAACGGCGTGCGCGCAAATTGCAACCCCTTCACCAAAGCCTTGTCGGGCAACACAATTTCGCCGATGAGATTACGAAAAAACATGCGATCACGATTATAAAGAAAGGCCTGACGCTCGCGATTGCCCTTCGATCCAGCGGTAACATCGGTAACAAAATAATCCCAAGCCGGCCCCAACAGCCGCACCAAATGTTTTAACGGGGCCAAATCTTCGCGCACTTCCTGCACCGCGCAAATATCAAACCGGTCAATAATTTCTGCAAGATAATGATAGGTTTCATCAAGCCGCACACCGCCCTTGCCACTGTCAAATTCACGAATATTCCAAGATCCAACAATCAGCGAATTGGGACGACGATCATAGGTAATTTGATCATCCAGCACATTGCGCAAATGCAGCAGCTTACGGGCAATATGATCCGCCTCCCGCTCCCCATAAAGACGCAAATCCTTATACATGGCCATAACCATCTCTCCTGTTCGCAACCAATATCCCATTAAGGTGACTATTCGCCCCCAAAGGCAAATAGGCCGCGCCCTAAATCATCCTGTGCGCCCTTTGAGACACCACCTCTTGGGGGCGGAAGCCTTGTTGGCCCCGTTGCTGCGCATCATTTTTTGCACTGCGCCGCACACGGGATGACACGGGTGTATGGTGATTATGGTTTATAGCACCAATATCGCGTCTTCGGGGAGCCGAAGCGCGTTGATATAAAAGAGGGGGGTGCAAATGACCCGCTCAAAAAAACTTTAAGGTTTGGGTGAACGGGAGTTCACCTGCACCCGGCATTGCCATACGCCAAAGAGATTATCCACGTGAACCTGCTCATCAGACGCGATCACTCTCTTTGACCGACCGATGGCCAGTGCATTTGTCACGCGCACCCCAC
>JALWRV010000158.1 GCA_027080545.1 Parvularculaceae bacterium | reverse complement strand
ACCCTGGTGGCGGATGGCCGTTCGGTGCCAGTGATGGCGGTGCGGTTCGAGGATGGGGCGGGGCGTCCGGTCCATACGGGTCGGATCGTAAAAGTGACGGTTGAAGAGCCATACTATGCGCGCAATGCCCGTATCCGCGAAGGGGATGACCCGCTGACCAGTTCCCTGTCTTCTCAAGGGGCGGTAGCGGTTGGCGAAGACGGTATTGCCAAAATCGCTTTTGAGCCAACTCTGAAAACCGGGCGAGTGCGGGTTACGGTTTTCCTCGATAATGGCCGTACCCAACAATTGACCATGTATATGAAGCCAGAAAAGCGGGACTGGATTTTGGTTTCGCTGGCCGAAAGGGTTTGGGGGTCTGCGGAAAATAAACCCAATATGGTGCCGATTGGCGGCGACACATGGGATGAATATTCAGATGGCCGGGTGGCCTTTTTCGCCAAGGGCATGGTCAAGGGTGACTGGTTGTTGACCCTGGCCTATGACAGCGAACGGGGCCGCGGGGTGGCTGATGATCGCGCCTTTAACGATATTGACCCCAATGCCTATTACACCCTCTATGGCGACCGCTCGGACCCGGCATACGAGGCGCAATCACGGTATCCTTTCTATATCAAAATGGAACGGGAAACCTTTCAGGCGATGTTCGGTGACTATGATACCGGGCTGACGGATTCCAAACTATCAAAATATAATCGCCGCCTTTCGGGGTTCAAATCGGTTTATTCTGGTGAGCGGATCGACGTCATCACATTTGCTGCCGAAGATAATCAAAAGTTTGGTCGCGAAGAGCTGGCGGCTGATGGCACTTCAGGCCCTTATCGCATTGTCGGGGCCCCTATCGTGCGCCATTCCGAAAGTCTGCGGGTTGAAACCAGAGATCGCTTCCGCCCGGATGTGGTTATTGCGTCCTACCCGCTCAATCGTTTTTCCGATTATGAAATTGATTTTCTAACCGGGCAAATCCTGCTGCGTTTGCCGCTTGATGCCACGGATATAAATTTCAACCCGAACGTGTTGGTGGTCGAATATGAAACCGCCCAACCAACCGAGCGCTCCATGACATATGGCTTGCGCTCAAAATTGCGGCTCACCCAAAAGGCTGATCTCGGGGTTACGGCCATCCATGAACAAGATCCCGGTGGGGCGGGTCGTGGCAATGTGGATCTGGTGGGGGCTGATCTGGTGGTCAATCTCAACCGCAGCACCGAAGCACGGGTGGAATATGCCCAAACCACGCGGGAAAACGCCTATTCCGCCCCGGGCGAGACGGCCCCCCGGTCCGGCAGCGCCGCTTTGGTGGAAATTGCTCACCAATCTGCGCGAGGCTCCGCCCTATTGTCCTATCAGCGCCAGCATCAAGGGTTTGGTCTGGGCCAGACCTCCACCGCTGTGGAAAATGCCGAACGCTTGTCGTTTGAGACACGGTTGAAATTGCGGGATGTGGAAGATGCCAAAACCGGCAAGCGTAAGAAATTGCGTTTGGAAACCACCCTATGGAGAGAGCGTAACCTCACAACCCGTGCGCAACGTTCCGCAGGCGAAATAAAACTAAATCACGAAACAAATCAAACCAGCCTAGGGGTTGGCCTGCGCTGGGTTGAAGATCGCCTGCCGGGCAATGATGATCAGCAATCCGTCTTGGCACTGGCCTCCATCCGCCATTCAGTGCCATCTCTGGGGGCCACCTTCACCGTCGCCAAGGAAACACCGGTTGCCGGACAGGCTGAATCCAACCA
>JALWRV010000157.1 GCA_027080545.1 Parvularculaceae bacterium | reverse complement strand
CATAGGTGGTATGGGCCGGGTCCACCAAGCCGATCACGGCTTCGTCATAAGGCCCTTCAGCCTTGACGCAGACATGCATGTTGGGCTGCTCATTGGTGGCATTTTCCAATGCGGGGGGCGGTAGGCAGGGTTGGCCGTCAAAATGCTTCAAATCTTCCGGCATATAAATCCAGATCGTGCCTTTAACTTCCGCCACCGGATAGGCTGGTGCCCGTAATCGTTCGATCTCGAATTTTGACTCGGCGGTGAGGGCAGGAATATGGGCGCAGACCCCATCTTTGGTTCCCATGCGCCAACCATGATAGGGACATTCTACACTGGTCGAGCCATCTTCCTCGACCATTTGGCGACCTTCAGAAAGGGGGGCCGCCCGGTGCGGGCAGACATCTCTTAAGGCAAAAAGGTCTCCGCGTTTTGTGCGCCCCAGCACAATTGGATCACCACATATGATCAGCCGCTCCATGGCCCCGGCTTTCAGGGCGCTACTGATTTTCGCGAAATACCAAATATCTTTAAGCAGTGTATCTGCCATGGGGTTCCCTTACCATGCGGCCAGCCTTGTCGCCGCGCTTTGCCGTAGGACTATAGGCAAGGGGGCGATATTAGCAAAGCGTCAATATCATAGTCCCAAAGCCCCAACCATTGATCGATATCAAATACACCCCATCTAGATTGTAGATAAGCTCCAAAGGCGAGATGATAAAGGAGATGTTTTATGGTAGATAAAGTGTTTTTTGAAAAACTATTGCGCGAACGCGATCAATATTTACACGCTCTCATTGAAGAACTAGCCGCCGCACAAAATCATCCCCGCCAATCTCAAATAGAAGACATGGCAGAGGCTAAAGAGGGTGATGAGGTGCTCCATGGGCGCGAAATGGCCGCGCGAGAGGAATTGGCCGAGGTTCACAAGGCGTTAGGGCGCTTGGAAGAGGGGAGCTATGGGCTCTGTCTCGAGTGTGGAGAGGCTATTTCCCCTGAACGCCTTGAGGCCGTGCCCTATACGAGCGTGTGTAAACAATGTGCCACAGGGCAGCAGAACTGATCTCAGGCGCTTTTATCAATAGCCCTTTCCAATCTCGCATATTGCGCTAAACTTAGCCACACAAATGGGCGTGGGGCCTGTCATATCGTACTCAGGAGGGGTATCAAATGGGTAAGTTTCTGGCCATGATTCTGGCTATTGCGGGCGGGTTATTGGGGTCGCAAGGGCCGGGTTTCACCCTGCAATATATGCAAAATCTCAATGGGCGGGTGGATGAGTTGCGGCCCATGGTCGAAAAATTCGACGCCGATGTTGCAGCCTATGGGTATAGCCGCGATCAGGCCTTAAAAGAGTGTGATAGCGCAAGCGGCCTGTTGGATGCGTTATGCAGCTCCTATGCTGATGCCATTGAGCGCTATGAATTATTATCGGCCCATCTCACCAGCCTACAAAACGCCCCTGAATTAAAGCGCCCGCTTATTTTGGCCCAAACCTATCAAAAAGATATTGTCCTATCGGTTGCGGAAGAATTTAAACCCGCCATACCGACGACAATTGATGGGGCCGCTTATGGTGGTGGCGGGTTTGTCGGTTCTTGGCTGGTTTTTTCGCTCTTGTTTTCGATTATTGGCGCACCCTTCAAGCGCCGCGATGAGCCGGATGGACGCTGGGCTTAAGGTGGTGCTAGTCGTACATTAATTAGTCAGCACACGCGCCTTTGTGGGCAACATTTACCCCCGCGCTAGTGGCGACGCAGTCATTGGAATAGGTTTTGCCATCACAGCCGCATACCGGGGTGTAATCCATGGTGCAAACTTCCGGCTTCACACGGCAGATGCCGGAAGCATCAGCCATTTGACCACAGGTTGCATTTTCTGTGGCGCAATAAAGATTTTCCCCGTTACAGGCAATAGCGGCGATCCCGCCACATAATTCGCCCTCTGAGGCTTGCATCGGGCGGTTTGTAGGTTTTGCGCTAGCGTCAGGAGCGGTTGTTGCCATTAGGGAGCAAGAAGACAAGCCCGCGCCACCGATAAAGATAAATAATAACGAAATGATCAGACCCTTCATGGATGGCCTCCTAGCGTTCTTTTTCGCCACCGGCCTGCATATCACCGGCGACAAGTCGTGGATCAACCAGCTTATGATGCCAATTCATGGACCAGTGCAAATGGGGCCCCGTGGCGCGCCCGGTCATGCCCACCGCTCCAATAACATCGCCCTTTTTAATTCTATCGCCGGGTTTAACATCGACCCGCGACATATGCATGAACACGCTTTCTAGCTGTTGCCCATGGTCAAGAAACACCAACCCGCCTTCAAAATACATATCCGATTGCGCGAGGGTGACGATGCCGTCTGCCGGCGCCAGCACGTCGGTGCCTTCAGGGGCGGCTACATCAACACCCGAATGCATGCGTTTGGGAATTCCGTTTAAAATACGTTGTGACCCATAT
This sequence comes from Parvularculaceae bacterium, assembly GCA_027080545.1. GTDB lineage: Bacteria > Pseudomonadota > Alphaproteobacteria > Caulobacterales > Parvularculaceae > S012-90. The sequence goes on along the minus strand of JALWRV010000157.1, from coordinate 4,736 downwards.
TCGCCAGAGATGCGACCGGTTACGGGCCAAGCAAAACCAGAGCGCCATAAGGCCTCTTTAACCGACCGTGCGCGTGCGGCTGTTTTCAATTTCTTGTCACGGCCAATGCGCGCCAGCTCTTCGTCCGTATAGGTGCTGACCTTGTTATCCGGTAGCCCATCAATGCGTTCAATATTAAATTTTCGCCCGGTAATGGTAAGATTTTTCTCCCAGCGCGTACCATCCGGTGTGGTGATCGTTAGATTGGCGCTTTCCGGGTGATCGCGGGTAAACCCTAAAACAAACCAGCCATCGGCATCCACAGGCACGGATATAGTGTCGAGCATCACCGTAGCGCCGGCCAGCGTTTGGCCGAATACGATACTGCCTTGGGTAAACTCTCCGCTAAAAGTCGGGACGGCAGCGGGGGAAACATCTTTTGTTTCGCTTGCATCCAATGCGGCTATTTTATAGGCGGAGGCTTGGCTTTCGATTTTGTTCCCGGACAATGTCATTTCTTTCAGTGCGGCTTTGGCTGCGCTCATATCATTGTCTGTTTTGTTTTGTTGCAGCCAATAGCCCATGGCCCCACCGGAAAGACCAAAACCGGATAGTGCCAAAATGGCTAGAAAGACAAGTCTTTTAGGCCGGTTCACAAATTTCAACATTGATGGTTACTCCACAAAATTGTTAAGGCCGATTATGGACCATTAAATCCTTTAAGAGAGGCTTCGGCGGTGGCATAGGCTTGTTGCTTGTCCACATTCCAATATTTCAACTTATTGAGAGGAATTTTTGCGCCGGTAACAGCGCAAATGACATAGGCCCCGGGACGCAGGACCACAAAATCCGCATCGAGAAATTTTACTTTGGCTTCGCCGCCAGCGCTGGAATCAAACGGGTTCATTCAGGGCCTTTCTAAATCAGAACCGATGGTAATGATGGTGATCACTATAGCCTATTTCATGTCTGTGACGATAGGATGACCTTTTTATCTGAGTTGAGAAATTATTGAAAAAATTGCATAAGATATTGATTAAATGAGAATAATTGTGATGCGGGCACTCTTAAAAACAGACTCTAAAACAGACTTTCCTGCTTCGGCGCAACATTTTTCTTGGGGGATTTCCGTTTCTTTTTGGTCGGTGCGCCTTGAGACTTAAAATGGATAGCCCGATCCCCATCGATAAAACGCACAATTGCGTCTGCCCCATCGGGGGCTGCGGCGGCTTTTCGAATGGGCTGTGCTTTTTCATCGAGCACCAAGGCAAAGCCCCGTTCCAAAATATTTTTATAGGAATAGGATTTCAGCAAGGCGCTGGCATGTTCCAAGCGGTTTCTTTTGTCCTGCCATAGGCGGTTGAAAGATTTTTGAGCGCGGCTTGTCAGGCTCTCCAAGGATTGTGCCTGCCGCGCCATTTCCCGGGTTAAGGCGTTGGGTGTAAGGCGCAGGGCCGAAAGTTGGTTTTGGCGGCGTTGCAACAAATGGGCGCGGCCACGTTTTAGATCTTGTTCGGCCCGGTCGAGCTGTTGGGTGGGCGTTTCTAAAAGCCGATCGGCTTTCCCCAGCCCGCGTGTGGCTGCGGTTAATCGCATGGAGGCATGGTCGAATTGGCGTCCGGCTAGGCTCACCAAACGTTGGTTTTTGCGGTTAAGCTCGCTTAAAATTTCCGTGCGGACAGGCACCGCCATTTCTGCTGCAGCGCTAGGGGTGGGGGCGCGTTTATCGGCAACATAATCGATTAGGGTGGTATCGGTTTCGTGCCCTACCGCCGAGATCAGCGGAATAGTGCTGGCCGCTACGGCGCGCGCCAAAGCCTCATCATTAAATCCCCACAAATCCTCCAGTGATCCGCCCCCACGGGCGACAATCAGCACGTCTGGTCTGGGCACAGAACCATTGGGAGACAATCGATTGAACCCTTCAATACCATCAATGATTTGTTGAGGCGCTTTTTCACCCTGCACAAGGCTTGGCCAAACCAAGACATGCACCGGGAAGCGATCGCGCAAACGATGTAAAATGTCGCGAATAACTGCCCCGGAGGGCGAGGTCACAACCCCAATGGTACGGGGTAAAAAAGGCAGGGGCTTTTTTCGGGACTCATCGAACAGCCCCTCGGCGGCAAGTTTTTTCTTGCGTTCTTCAAAAAGCGCCATCAGGGCTCCCGCCCCAGCAGGCTCCAGACTTTCAATAACGATCTGATATTTCGATTGGCCGGGAAATGTGGTCAGGCGACCGGTGGCGATAATTTCCAATCCCTGTTCGGGCTTGATGCGCAAGCGCGCGGCTTGACCTTTCCAGATAACCCCAGAAAGGGAGGCCCGATCATCCTTTAAATCCAGATAGACATGGCCCGATGCAGCAATAACAACCCGCCCCAATTCGCCTCGCACCCGCACATGCTCAAACGAGCCTTCGATCATGCGTTTGATCTGGCTAGAAAGCTCGGAGACGGAAAATTCAGCCACATTACCCCCAGCGCCATTACTGGGTGAGGGAGAGCCAGGTGAGGGGGGCTTTGGGCGCAGCGCCATCATTCATCCCCTTTTTCAATTTCTTTCAGCACGTCTTTATCCATATAGGGTTCATCATTGCGGGTCCAGCTTGGTTCCCATGTGTCGGTGATAAAATTGGGCACCTCTGCGCCCTCGCCCATATCAGCGTGGGTTTGTTCTTGTATGCCAACAGAGGCATTCCGTACATCAACATTTTTGCGGGCGTCCTTTAAATTTTCCGCTGCTTTGCGGCCGATGATAGCTTGCTCGGTAGTCAAGGGAGCGTGAGGGGAGTTAGGGGCATAGTGGCGCTCTCCCGCCGGACCGGTGATTGGATTTGATGTGGTGGTTAAACCACCGCGCGCCAAGCTTTGAACCACTTCCGTCCAATCTTCTTGGCCGGGTCGCCAGCCGGAACGAATTTCCGGACGTCCGGCACATTCTTGTATCTTATCCTCATTATCGAAAACTTCCGGGCAATAGATGGCGGTCACCCCGAGAGACCCGCCAGCTTCGGTTGAAGGTAGGTTTACATTGGGCAGGGGGCGGGTGGAGCGTTTTGCATAGAGCGCATCAATCTCGGCCCCGGTGAGCCCCGCATAAGGATCATCATTATTGGCAATAGGGGCGGGTTGGATTGTTTCTTCTGCCTGTTTCGGTGCTTCATTGGGGGGTGGGGGGGAGAGGACCACAATCTCTTCTGGCGGGTCTTGCTCTTCGCTCGGGCGATTACTGGTAATCGCGAAAGGGTCATCAATAGCCTCTTCAATAATTTCCTCTTCAATAGGGTTATCCAAGATCGCTTCTGTTGGCGGAACTTCCAGAGGCGGCGTTTCTTCGACAAGCCTATCTTCTTCGATCAGGGGCAGATCATCTTCCGCCACCGCCTGTTGCGGTGCTTGTTCCGGTTGGTCTTGCAGGTCTTGCTCCGGTGGGGCTTCCGGTTCGGGTTCGATTTCCGCCAAGGGGGTTTCTTCAACAATGATGCGTTTTTCGACTATTTGCGGGGATATTTCTTCTGTGATGATCTCCGGTAAGGGCTCGCTTTCCGCTTCGGGAGGGGTAAAGCGCTTTTCTTCCAGCAGGATATCGGGAATTTCGATGGTTTCTTTTTCGGGTTGGACCGTTGGCTTTGGTTCTGGTGGTGGAGTGGTTATGGGCTCCGGCTCCGGCTCTGGTTTTGGCGGTTCTGGCTTGGGTTGGGGTGGCTCTATGCGCAGCTGTTTTTTCGGTAGAGATATTGGTTCCGGCTCCGGTTCTGGCTTTGTCAGTTCGGCATATTGTGCGGCGCTGATGATCTCGACCGGTAGAGGATTGGCCAAATCCGGTAAATCAAAGCCAATCCGCACCCGCAAGGTCAGGCCGAGAAAGATGAACAGGACGAGATTCAGGCTCAGGGCCAGCCCAAAGGCAAGCCCCCGCCGTTTCCGGTCCCGCGTCCAGAATTGGGGCTGAAAAATTTCTCGTAAAACCACCATTGAAAAGACCTTCGCGGAACGCCTAAAAGCTGTCATGTGACAATTTGGTGAGGCTAACAGGCATGGGTGGGATGCGCATTCTTATAATTGGTGGTGGTGGCCGTGAGCATGCCCTCGTTTGGGCGCTGGCGAAAAGCCCGAAAGTGGAAAAACTCTGGGCGGTGCCGGGCAATCCGGGCATGGCGAGGCTGGCCGAGTGCGTTGCCATCAAGGATGATGATTTGCCGGCAATCGTGGCTTTTGCGCAGGCGCAGGGCGTCAATTTGGTGGTTTGTGGGCCGGAAGTGCCGTTGGCGCTCGGGCTTGCCGACAGGCTCCAAACGGCGGGCATTGCGTGCTTTGGCCCCAGCCAGCGGGCGGCCCAGCTGGAATCCTCCAAAGGGTTCGTCAAGGATTTGTGCGCCAAATATAATATCCCCACTGCCCGCTATGGGCGTTTTCGGGCCTCGGCTCCCGCCAAGGCTTTTCTCGACCAGATGCAAGCGCCTTTTGTGATCAAGGCCGATGGGCTTGCCGCCGGCAAGGGTGTGGTCATTGCGCAAAACCGGGCACGGGCAGAGCAGGCCATAGAAGAAATGCTCTCCGGACAGTTTGGGCAGGCCAGTGCCGAGATTGTCATCGAAGAATTTCTCCACGGGCAAGAGGCAAGTTTCTTTGCCTTGTGTGATGGCAAAACCATTCTCCCCATGATTGCGGCTCAAGATCATAAGCGCGCCTTTGATGGCGATAAGGGCCCCAATACGGGGGGCATGGGGGCCTATTCCCCCACCCCGATCTTTA
>JALWRV010000156.1 GCA_027080545.1 Parvularculaceae bacterium | reverse complement strand
AAGAGCAGGGCTGGAGTCGGTGGGGCGGGGGTGTCCAGAAAGCCGGAAAAGCGATCTTCGGTAATATCGTCAATGCTCAGATTGCCAGCAGAAACCTCAGCGGCAATAGCTTTGGCGGCGCGGACCAATTCATCTCGGCCGCCGTAATTGATGGCAATATTGAGCTGAAGGCCGGTGTTGTTTTCGGTCATCTTTCGCAGCCGTTCCATAAGCACCAAGATTTCGGGGGAAAGCGGAGTCGGGTCGCCGATGAACCGGACACAAACGTTTTTTTCGTGCAATTCCACAAGGTTATTGGCGAGGTATCCACGGAAAAGGGTCATCAGCCCTTCGATTTCATGGGCTGCCCGCTTCCAGTTTTCGGTGGAAAACGCATAGAGGGTTAAGGTTTTAACCCCCAGCCCCGGGCAGCTTTTCACAATCTTTTTAACCTGTGTCGCGCCGCGCTTATGCCCGATCAACCGCGCCAAGCCACGGCGGGTTGCCCAGCGTCCGTTCCCGTCCATTATTATTCCGACGTGCATTCATCTTCCTTCGTCATTGTCGCCACCGCAAAGTCTTTAGTTGATGCGTGTCTACCGCAAACACGTGTTAACTTTGCCGGAGGACTCGATGATGCTGGTCAACCGGAGTAGCTTTGACCCGTTTGAGCCAAATGCTTAAGCATTTAACTCTTTGAGACATCAACGTGAAGTTAATACAATTTTTGCCAGATGAAATAAACAGCTTTTATGCCAATCCACAAAATATCGGCGTGGTGTGGCTGATTTTACCCCGCAATAATATGCCTGTGGCAAATTGCAGGTTTTAAAAATCCATGCCACCCCTTAAACCTGACAGGAATCATCAAGTATGAAAGAGGCGCGCTATGAGTGTGACACAAGAACAGGTTTTGAACGCATTGCGGCAGGTTATCGACCCGGTGAGCGGCAAGGATATTGTGACGGCGGATATTGCGCGCGCCATTAGCATTGAAGGCGACACGGTGCGCTTTGTGCTTGAGGTCGAAGCGGCGCGCGGTGTGGCTATGGAGCCAGTGCGGGTGGAAGCGGTTGAGGCCGTGGAGGCCCTGAGCGGGGTTAGCAAGGTTTCGGCGCTGATCACCGCCCATTCGGAAAAGAAAGTGCCGGATTTGGGCACCAAAAAGCCCGCTGCCCCGCAAGGGCCGCAGGGCGTTCCGGGGGTTAAGCACATTGTGGCGGTGGCCTCGGGCAAAGGTGGGGTTGGGAAATCTACGGTTTCGGCGAATTTGGCGGTGGCTTTGGCTAAAATGGGGCTCAAGGTTGGCTTGCTGGATGCGGATATTTACGGCCCTTCACAGCCCCGCATGATGGGCACCTTGGCGCGGCCTAAATCCGTGGGCGAGCGCGGCATGGCACCGGTTGAAAAACACGGCGTAAAGCTGATGTCTATGGGCCTGATGATGCGCGAGGACGAGGCGGTGATTTGGCGCGGGCCGATGCTTATGGGGGCCTTGCAGCAAATGCTGACCCAAGTGGAATGGGGCGTGCTTGATGTGCTGGTGATTGACCTGCCACCGGGCACGGGTGATGTGCAACTGACCCTGAGCCAGAAAACGGCGATCACTGGTGCGGTGGTGGTGTCTACCCCGCAGGATATTGCCATGCTGGATGCGCGTAAGGCTTTGGATATGTTTAGAAAAACAAGCACACCTGTGCTGGGCATTATTGAAAATATGTCAACGCATATCTGCTCTGAATGTGGGCATGAGGAGCATATA
>JALWRV010000155.1 GCA_027080545.1 Parvularculaceae bacterium | reverse complement strand
AACAAATATTAGTCGCCGCCGAAAAGTTAGACGAACACGAACTACCATTAAATTTACTCATGGGTGCTGTAAGAGAAGCTACTGCAGCAGGCTGTGGTGCACTAACCGCAACACCAGAAGGTAAACGTGAAGCATATGTGATTTTAGATATTGGAGCAGGCACAACAGATATAGCTGGGTGTATTTGCGTACATAACTCTATTACTGACGAAATTAAGGTCTCTGAAGTTGAAAGTGCTGCAAAAGCTTTTAACAAAGCTGGTAATTTTTTAGATCAAGTTTTGTTGAGTGTGGTTCATGGTAAATTGCCATATGACAAAAATTCAATCGAATACAAACAGGTAAATAATGATCTTCGCCGCAAGATCAGAGCATATAAAGAGACGCTGTTTGTGGATGGTGATTTGTTAATTCCTTTAGTCACTGGGGACAACGTAAATATTACCTTAGCTGATTTCATGTCTGACAGTAGGATACAAACATTCATTAATGATATTCAAAATACCATACAGGAGGCTGCATTTGCGGTACACCCTGATGGTGGAACGGTAAAATTAGTACCGACAGGTGGAGGGGCGCGCTTATCTTTCATTAAAAATTTAGTTGATAGTAGAATGCAGAAGGACGGTAAAACGATTCAATGTGTTCAAGTTGACGCAATGCCTAATAGTCTAAAACAATCCAACCCTGATCTTATTGACCCATATCCGCAACTGGCAGTCGCCGCTGGTGGATCATTGCCATCACTACCTAAACAGATTTCTCCTATTCCAACAGGGCCAACGAATACTCCCAAACGGCATATTGTTGGTTCGTATAAATCGTAGGAAATCAGTTTATCTCCCGCCCCTTGTCCAACGTCCATGAAATGGTTTTCCCTCTCATTATCCCCGACACGGCTTTGCCGCGATTTCGCTCTAGGGTGTCGCGCCAGGGGACGAGGGTGAAATCTTTGGCGCGTTCTATGATGGCGTATTTTCCGCTTGGACGGGTGATGGCGGCGCGGTAATGGCCAGCGATCCTGCCTTGTCTTGTGCTTTCTAAATATGGCTTGCCTAATTGTGCGGATAGTTTTTTGGCGGCCTCGGTTAAGTCTCGTTTTTCTAGTGCGTCTAAATGCGATTGCGCCAGCGCCGTGTTTTCAGTTTCCAATATGCCTTGCTGCATTAAAAATTGCCGTCTTGCGATTAGTGCGGCGCGGGCTTCTGCGCCGTAACCTGTGTCTGGGATGTTCGTTTCATTCGCCAGTGCTTCGTCCAGCCATGTGCGTCCTATGACACTCGCTAAATCTTGCAATGGCCCTCTGGAGATTATTTTCAAATCTACGGGCTTTGCCCATGCTCTTTGCTTTTCGTAATTACGGGCGCGGTCCAAATAATCATTGGGGATTTTCCATGAGCCGTCTTTGTTGCGCATTGCATGTCCGGCGCGGCGCATAGCCTCAAGCCTTCTTATGTGGGCCCCAATATATTCAGGGCTGGCGCTTGGGTCTGTGGTTTGGTGCAATGACGGGCTGTAGTCTCCGTTTCGTTTTGCGGCGATTGTTTCGATAGTAAGGTCGGATGGTTTGGGATGAATATCGGCGGGCGTGATGGTGATGGCCATGCCGCGCTCTAGGCCTTCGATGTTTTCCGCGCGCCCCGCTTTGACATAATAGGCATGGCCGCGCGTGCTATCGACCATAACGTAGGCGCGGTTGTTAATGTCGTCCGCAATGCCCACGGCGATGATTTTTCCGATG
>JALWRV010000154.1 GCA_027080545.1 Parvularculaceae bacterium | reverse complement strand
GCCATTTACTACGCTTTTCTGGAAGCCGCGTTTGCCCCACCAACGCACTGCCATTGCATCCAAGCCAGAAGCAATTTTCCCGCTGATCAAAAAGAGCGCATAGAATGGTCATCTGTTCTCCCCCCTAAATCCAATCGCCACCACATACATTTCAGCCGAATCCGCGCGACTGGATTTTGGTTTGAAATGGTTGACCTTTTTGAACAGTTTTTTCAGCCGCGCCAATAGATCATTGGCCGCCCCCCCTTGGAAGGTTTTAGCTACAAAACACCCCCCCGGCACCAACACTTGTTCGGCAAAATCAAGACCGCTTTCACACAAAGCAATAATGCTCATATGATCCGTCTGCTTATGGCCCGTGGTCGGCGCGGCCATATCCGACATCACCAAATCCGCCGGGCCGTTCAAGGCCGCTTTCAGGGCCTCTGGCGCGGCCTCATCATTAAAATCCATTTGCAAAAGTTGCACATTTTCAATGGCCGGCATTTCCAGATAGTCAATGCCTATAACCTTACCCTTGGCCCCCACTTTTTTCGCCGCCACTTGCGACCAGCCCCCCGGGGCCGCTCCCAAATCCACCACGCGCGCACCTTTTTTCAAGAGCTTATATTTTTCGTCGATCTCAAGAAACTTATAGGCAGCGCGCGAGCGATAACCTTCGGCCTTGGCGCGGGCCACATAGGGGTCGTTTAATTGTCGCGATAACCACAAGGTTGAAGAAAGCTTGCGGCCTCGAGCGGTCTTGACCTTAGTGTGAAGCGAGCGTTTGGCCAGCTGGTCTGCATCAGCCTTAAGGGATTTGGACAGGGTGCGTTTGGGCGGTACGGCCCCTAGGGCGGTACCGGCGATGGCGCGGTCTGTTTGCTTGGGGGGGATTTTGGCTTTGCTCTTCTTGGCGGTTGGGCGCTGTGCCGCATCGGTCTTTTTGCCCACGGCCTTTCGGGCTGCACGCACAGGCTTGCGAGGGCCAGATTTAGAGGGTTTTTTGTCGGATGGGTGCGCCATGGCGTTCTATAGCCAAGGCCATGAAACTTATCAAGTCGCCCGCTTTTTAGCGCTACGCTCGCGCCGATGCTGCTCCATCAGTTCCGCCAACAACCCTTCACGCAAGCCCCGATCCGCCACCCTGATCCGCAGGCTCGGCCAGACTTTAACGATGGCTTCCATAATCGCACATCCGGGCACCACCAAATCCGCCCGCTCCGCGCCGATGCAGGCGAGTTGACTACGCTGCTCTAGCGACATGGCCCGCAACTCTTCTGAAATGGCCAAAGCCCGCTCGGTTTCCAACCATAACCCATCAACCGCCCGGCGATTATATTGCTTGAGTTGCAAATGCAGCCCCGCAAGGCTGGTCACCGTTCCTGATGTGCCCAGCAGATGGGCCTGACCATTGGTAAAATGAGGCTTCAAACTATCCGCCTCACGAAAGGCCCGCAGCTGGTCAGCAATTTCATCGACAATTTGGTCATATTGCGCACGACTAAGCGGGCCGGGATAGCGCTCCGCTAAAGTCACCACCCCGAAGGGAAGCGACATCCAGCTAACAAATTTCGGCAACCCCATATCCCGCCGAGCCCCGGCCCAAGGGCGGCGGCGTTTCTTGGCTGGTAATACCCATGATATTTCCGTCGACCCCCCACCAATATCAAACACCAGCACCGCGTTTACATCATTGTCGATTAGCTCATGGCATCCGCGCACCGACAGGGCGGCTTCTTCTTTGGTCGAGATGGTCTCT
>JALWRV010000153.1 GCA_027080545.1 Parvularculaceae bacterium | reverse complement strand
CTGTAATTCCATAAATCCCTTGCCCACCCCCTTCGCGCCTTTTGCCCCTTGTCTCTACCCCCTCGCAATTGAGGGAAAATCGCGCCTTTAAGACAAATTTCACCTCGTTTGGTTAGCCTCACTCCCGACTCATATGATTAACGTGAAAAGGCCTGAACATGCCCACTATCCGATCGACCAGCAAAAATAGCGCTGATTTTGTTCGCCAATTTGGCACAAAAATTATTGGTCTCAGCGCCCTATTGGCCTTAGCCGCGTGCGGCTCTACGGCCAGCGTCGGCACCCCCAATGACGTATTGCTGCCCAATGGCGATCCCGCCCCGCGACGCAATACGATCCTGACCGAAATTTCTTATTTGCATCCCGCTGAAAGCAATGTGGATGAGGTTTTCGACATCGCCGCCGTCACCTTGACCGTTACCGAAGACCCAAACTCTTCGGCCCTTTTGTTTAGCGAAGGCACAAGGGGCTTTTTCGGCGATGGCAATAGTTTCACCTATGACGCCGCAGCGGACACGCTGACCTTTGATGTGACCTCCGGCTCCAACACACTGACTGGCAGCATCGGACCGCTGCTGACGGTCAATCCGGTTAATTATCAAAATCTCGAATATGGAGCCCCGGCCTATATCATGGCGGCGTTCCCGACACTGTTCGGCCTCAGTCCCACCCAATATGGCGGTGATCAATTTGCCGTTGATGCCTATCTGGCGTCACTTGCCGCACAAGGCACGCAAGCCTCCAGCGATTTATTGAACGCGCTGATCGCACAAGCCAATGATTTACTGTCACAGGATTATTTCAACTATATCACTGCGGGCGGCGTACAATTCGCGCAATTAAAACTCGCCAATCGCGCCATCACCTCCAACTACACCTCCATCGCCATCTGGTATGATGATACGGTTGCCGGTCAACAAACATGGGGTGTCGGTGTTTATGGCGAACGCACCCCCGTTTATGAAATACCGGTCACCGGCACCGCTAGCTATACAGGCACCACCTCCGGCCGCCTCTGGAACGGCAATCGCGTCAACTATCTAACGGGCGGGGTAACCTTCGATATGGATTTTCTAACCCGCCAACTTGACTTCACCTATAATGCTGAAGTGGGCGAAACAGGCATTGATGGCGGCCCCATCTTCCTGCCTTACGACACCTTCACCGGCACCGGCACCATCACCAATGATGTCTTTAGCGGCACCTTCGTCAGCGACAGTGATGACACGCTGGTTGGTGAATTTGACGGGGCATTTTTTGGCCTCGATGCTGATGAGGTTGGCGGCACCTTTGAGTTTGGCAATGGCAATGTCTACGGCATTGGTGGCTTCATCGCTGTAAAAGATGGCACCTCTCCCTAAAGGTTACCCCCCCAAGGATTACCCTCCCTAAGAGCAAAAATATTTCTTGAATTAAAGATGGGCCTGCACTCAGAAATTCTGGGTCAGGCCCATATCTACAGCGTGGCGTTCATAGCTGTAAAAATCATTATTGGAATTATTATTCAAATAGGAATAGCTGAACACGGGCGCAAACCGCATAATCCGCCAATCCCGCTTGGTTACCATCACGCTTATACCAGAGAGAATATCTTCCCGCTTTGCCTCCAACGGAAATAGAGGATCAATCCCATCATAGGTGCGGTAAAATAATTGCGGCGATAGCTGTATGGTAATCGCCCGGGGCATTTCTCGGCGCAAACTTGCCGTCAATCCGATTTGCGTATTTTTTTGCGATTTGTCTCGCGCTTCCGTGCGCGCCACTTGCCCACTTAAGGCCGCCGTCGTTTTTTGCGATAAGGCCCGTTGAAACGTGGCCCCTAGGGAATAGATGGGACCGTCTTTTTCCTTACTAATCTCATGGCGCGCATACGCATAGGCGACGCGCACAGAAAACCGGCTACGCTCGGAGAGAGGCGAGCTTAAAACCAGACGCCCCCCCAGCGAGGTAGAATAATCATCACCAGCAAATTGACGCTTGGTCGCCGTCGCCAACAGGCTCGCCGAATAGCGTTTACCACGAAAGCTAGGGCCAATTTCAAAAGCAGCGAACGCATCATCAAACTGGGTGCGCTCATAATCGGTCACTTTAATAGAACCCCGAATACGCAAGCGCCAATGCTTGGATAGTTTGGGAAAGGCTGACAGGGATAATGAATTGGAAAAACCAATACCCGATTGGCGCCGCCGATCATCGCTTACCTGAAAAGTAATGGGCAAACCCACCAAACCGGTTACCGTTTCTACATCTGAACCCGCATTGATATTGGTACTCGGGACAATCGAAGAAGACCATGACAGGCGCAATTTTTTGCGCCTTTCAATTTGGCTCAAATATTTTCTGATTTTCTTTTCAACCGGTGCGGGCAACCCATCCGCTAATGCCAGATGAAAATGATAGCTCGCGGCCCCATCTTTTTTTTGCACAAACAAAACACGTGCCAGTTCGAGACGCACCCGAACGAGACTTGGGTCATGGTCTAAAATGGTGCGAAAAATTTCTTCCGCTTCTGCATAATTTTTCCGCTGAACCGCGATTAACCCCGCCAGAAAGGCCACTTGCATAACATCAACCTTGTCGGGGTCCGCATCAACTAAAGTGCGCAATATGGCTTCGGCTTCATCAAGGCGCCCTTGATCATAGAGGCGTTGCGCCAAGCCCACCGCATCATCGCCGGAAATGGCAAGGCTCCCCCCTGCGCTCGCATCCCCTTCGCTGATCTCACCCAAAGGCTGCGCCAAGGCAGGATCGGCCCAAACGCCGGCCAACACACAGGTGAATATGGACAAGAAACGCACGAACGAGACACCGATCCAGAAAGGTTAAAATCGAACCCAATCTGTTCGCACATGGTTAAGGAAAGTTTACGATTTTTTTTAAGGGCGCAGGGCAGCGTTGGATCAGCCGTCTTGTTCCAAATCAACGGCATCACCCCCATCCGCCTCTTTTGCCTTCGCCCCTGCACCGTTGGAGACAGTGACCATGGCTGGGCGCAAAACCCGCTCACCAATGACAAAACCGGGCTGCACCACATCAACAATAATGCCCGCCGGCTCTCCTGTGCCCGGCACTTCAGCAATCGCCTGATGCAAATTCGGATCAAAGCGATCCCCAGCCGGATCAACCCGTTCAACTTTATTGCGTTGCAAAGCCGCCATCATTTCCTTTTCGGTCAATCGAATGCCATTGATGAATGATTGCAAGGCTTCGTCCTGCTCTTCGGGCGCGGCCGCCAACGCCCGTTGGAAATTATCCGCCACCGCCAGCATATCCCGCGCAAAAGCGGAAATACCGAATTTCGTGGCCTCCTGTTTTTCCCGTTCGGCCCGGCGGCGGGTATTTTCCAATTCAGCCGCCAAACGCAACATACGGTCCTTGGTTTCGTTCAGTTCTTCTTCCAGCTTTAATATTTGCCCCTCAGGGGTAAGAACATCCTCCCCCTCCTGATCAAGCGCCGCCGCCAGCGCTTCATCCTCTCTCATGTCTTCTGGCGTCATATCTTCTGGTTTTGTCATGATTATCGGGTCCAATTCACAATGATCTTGCATTGGTCTATATCTCGAACGCCGGATTTAGTCAGTCACCGCCGATATTTCAAGGCTATTATGCCCCCTCACCACCATAGCCCGCCAAAACACCCTTAACCCCTCGGATAGATCATGCGTAAACCCCATAAACCCGCCCCTAAAGAAAAGCACCCAGAACCTCTTTTCTGCGTCATTGAAACCACGGTCACCACGCCGGAACAGGCCCGCCACCTCGCCCGACAATTGGTTCAGGCCCGGCTGGCCGCCTGCGTCCAAATAGGTCAGATTGAAAGCCATTACCTATGGGAAGAAAAATATAGGGCCGAGGGCGAATATCGACTGAGCTTGAAAACCCGCACCAGCCTATGGCCGCCTATTCAAAAATTTATCGCCCAACACCACCCTTATGATGTGCCGCAAATCATTTGCCTGCCCCTACACCACACCGACGAAGCCTATGGGGACTGGTTGCTCGAGGCAACCACAAGCCCAGCGTTGGACTAGATTATATAATACGGGAAACAAATTCAGCCGTATAATTCACCAAAGGAATAACCCGCGCATAATTAAGCCTAGTCGGACCAATGACTCCAACCACGCCAACAATTTTTTGCTGGGAATCCCGATAAGGCGTCATCACCAAGGATGAACCAGATAGGGAAAATAATTTATTTTCCGCACCAATGAATATGCGCACCCCCTCGCCCGATTTCGCAAATTGCAATAGCTCGATCACATCTTTTTTGCGTTCAAGATCTTCAAATAGCTGTTGCACCCGGTCAATATCCTGCCCCGTGGCATTGTCCAATAAATGCGCAGCACCGCGCACGATTAAGCGCTCGCCATCTTGCGACAAGGCCGCAACCCCTTGGCGCACCAGCTCCCGGGTCAACCCATCAAGGCTTGCCTGTTCTTCGGCCATTTCTTTTTCAATCGAGGCGCGCATTTCGCTCATGGTGCGCCCGCGCAAACGCGCATTAAGATAGTTGGTGGCTTCCGTCAGGCTGGAAGGGGGAAACCCTGCGGGCAAATCCACAACGCGGTTTTCAATATCCCCTGTCGCCGACACTAAAATAACCAAAGCCTGGGTTTTTGAAATGGCCACCACTTCGATGGCCTTAAGCGGTACATCCGCCTTGTCGGTGAACACTAGCGTTGCGGTCTGGGTCAGGTCGGACAAACGCTCGGCAGCACTGCGCAAAGCACTATCAATATCACCGCGCCCTTCAATATCTTCTTCCAGCGCTGAACGTTCTTCCGGTGTCAGCGAACCGATTTCCAAGAGCCCGTCAACAAACAAACGCAACCCCTGATCGGTCGGCAATCTACCGGCTGAAACATGCGGTGCCTGCAATAAACCCATATCGGTCAAATCTGCCAACACATTGCGAATGGTTGCTGGCGACAATGAAAGCCCATCAAAATGCGAAATCGCCCGCGACCCAATCGGATCGCCGGTATGCAAATAGTTCTCGACCACCAGACGAAATATCTCGCGGCTACGTTGATCAATGGAATTGAGCAAAGTCATACCTGCCAATTTAGAAATTCACCTCCCCCTTGCCAAGATGAACAAGCCAATTCCAACATATCATTCCTGCCCTCTTGCGGGTTTTTCACCTGATCCCGTGGGCACACCCCCTTCAGGTGGCGCAGGCGGCGCGGGCAACACGGCAATACGATCAGCGCTCAGGGATGACACATAAACACGCCCATCCGGCCCTCGTTCCGCACCGGTCACATCGGCAAAACGACCCTCTGGATCTTGCCAACTTTCCACCACCTTACCCTCTTCATCAAGGCGCAACAAAAAACCATAGGGCGTCGGTTGCACCATGCTGAAAAAGCCGGGAATACGAAACAATATTCGGCGCAAGAAAGGACGCCCCGCCAGCGCATCCACATCCTCGGCACGCTGCGCTGTCAATCCGACAAAATACCCTCCTAAATAATCAGGATTTATATTGTCAGGAAACCCCGGCAAATTTTCAGCAAAAATTTCTGCTTGCCCCCGCTTCGGCCCCTCAACATAAATTTTCCAAATACGATAACGTCCGGTCTCGTTCACCAATACCGCATCTCCGGCCATCGCCACCCCATTGGCAAAAGACAGGCCTTCTTGAACAATCAACACCCCATCGCCTTTTTTATACCGAAGTAACCGCCCCGTTTGACCTTGCTCCCAGATCTCCAACAAGGACGCTCGCATGGGGTCGCCAATTTTTTTAGCGCTAAACTTGGTGCTGGCATCAGAAAAATAATAAGCGCCCCGCTTGGCCGCGACATCATCCGCATAGAGAATGGGCGTTCCGTTCAATGTCTCGGTCGCGACGACGCTCACATCGCCGCTGGCAATATCGAGAACCAGCAAGCCCTGCATGGCATCCGCGATCAAGAGCTGTCTGCCCCCCCGGATAAAAGTCAGTCCTAGAGGGCGGCCTTCCAGTTGCGCGATGGTTTCAATCTCCCCATCTTCCGGGTTGATGCGTAAAATCCGCCCGTCTGCGACCCCCGTATACAGCATATGATCTGGCCCAAAAGCGATATCCTCTGGCCCCACCGCCCCGTCAAGGTCGATAAAGCTCGCCTGCTGGAAAGCGTGATTGGGCGCCAACACCCCTTCGAGCAGGGGCCTTTCAGGGGCCGACCAGCTTTTTGGGGAAACAGCCACAGGCCACAACAAGAAATAGCCCAAAATCACAATGAATATCAGCAAAAGCGCTTTTTTCACGATTCAGCCTCCTTGAATATTTAGCCTTGCGTCAGAATGATGCTAACACGAAAACCCACTATCTCTCATAAACCGTTAAAGGAAATTTTATGCGCCCCTCTGGCCGAACTTTCAATGAAATGCGCCCCGTCACCCTCACCCCAGGCTTTTCCAAACATGCAGAAGGCTCTTGCTTGGTCAAATTTGGCGATACCCATGTGCTGTGTACTGCCAGTTGGGATGAGTCCACCCCGCCTTGGCTACGCGGCGGCGGCAAGGGCTGGGTTACGGCTGAATATGGCATGCTCCCCCGCTCCACCAATGAACGCATGCGCCGGGAGGCCAAAAAGGGCCAATCGGGCCGCACTCAGGAAATTCAACGATTGATAGGCCGAGCCCTGCGGGCGGTGATTGACATGAAAAAACTCGGCGAGCGACAAATTTTAATCGATTGCGATGTCATTCAAGCCGATGGGGGCACCCGCACCGCCTCCATTACCGGTGCCTATGTGGCCTTGAAACAATGTCTGCAATGGGGTGAGCAACAAGGATTGATCACCGCCTCTCCTCTCATCGACAGTGTCGCGGCCATTTCCTGCGGGCTCTATCAAGGCGCACCGATTATGGATCTGGATTATGCAGAAGATTCCAAAGCCCAAACCGATGCCAATTTCGTCATTACCGGCAAGGGCGGGTTAGTAGAAATACAAGCCACAGCCGAAGAAACGGCTTTTTCCGAAGAACAATTCAATGCGCTCTTGTCTTTAGCCAAACAGGCCTGCGGGGAATTGCGCATATTGCAAGAAACAGCCCTCCCCACTTAGAGCCAGACCAAGACCTTTATGAGCAAAATCACCCGACAGGAAAAAAGACAGAAAGTGCGCCAGCGCCAATGGCAACGGCGACATCCGCATATTGTCGACCAACTTATTCGCGAACGGGCAGAAAAACTCTCTCAA
>JALWRV010000152.1 GCA_027080545.1 Parvularculaceae bacterium | reverse complement strand
AAGACGCCTTTGGGTTTGCCGGTGGAGCCGGAGGTATAGAGAATGAAAAGCGGGTCTTCGGCGGCCATTTCTTCCGGCACACATTTACCCGAAGCCTTGTCCATGGCGGCAAAGGCGTCAATATCCAAATGCTTGTTCCATTGGATTTCATCGCCGGTGGCTTTGAAAACGAAAACGCTGGCGACATTATGATCGGTATAAATTTTTAGCGCTGCATCGACATTGTCTTTAAGTGGGATTTTTTTACCCCCGCGCAAGCCAAAATCAGCAGTAATGATGGTAGTGGCCCCGCAATCTTCTATCCGGCTGGCCAGAGCCTCAGGGGAAAATCCACCAAACACAACCGAATGTATGGCGCCAATGCGGGCGCAAGCGAGCATGGCAAAGGCGGCCTCGGGGATCATGGGCATATAGAGAATGATCCGATCGCCTTTTTGTATGTGGTGGTCGCGCAGAGCACTGGCGAGGCGGCAGACCTTTTCATAAAGTTCGCTATAGGTAATGCTCTTGCTGATAGAAGGATCATCACCCTCCCAGATGATGGCGGTGTCATTGGCCTTTTGTGGCAAATGGCGATCAACGCAATTGACGCAGGCGTTTAGCGTGCCGCCATCATACCATTTTATTGAAAGGTCGTCAGGGTCCCAAGAGACATCCTTGACTTTTGTATAGGGGCGCATCCATTCGAGGCGTTTGCCAATCTCGCCCCAAAACCGTTCCGGATCTTTGAGGGATTGGTCATACAATTTCTCATAAAGAGCCTTGTCGACCAAAGCCTCTCGGGCAAAATTTTCTGGTATGGGAAAGCTAATCTCGTCGGAATGAATTATGGCATCATCACTGGACATGAGGCGTTTCCTCTTTGCATTTAAGGGCGTATTTGGATGGTCTCAAAATGGCGCAGAGCAGGCGGCAAAGCAAGGGAGAATGGCGAGATTGGGGCTTTTAAGGTGGCTTTTCTTTATGCGAAAGCCTATCAATTGGCTCAGAATTTCTTTTGTGGAGAAGACACACACCGATGAAAATAGCTGTCCTGCAAACTGGCGGTCCGCCTGATCATTTGCGCACTTACGGCACTTATGGGGAGATGTTCACAGAGGTTTTGCAACCCCTTATCCCCGCTGCAAATTTTATCACTATTGAGACAGAACAGGGACAAAGCGCACCCATGGATATTGATGGTGTTGTCATTACCGGTTCGTCGGCTGCCGTCTATGAACCCCATTCGTGGATTGCTCCCTTAAAAGAAGCCATTCGTGACTATGGCAAAGCATGTGTGCCGGTGGTCGGCATTTGTTTTGGTCATCAGATTATGGCGGAAGCCTATGGGGGGAAGGTGCGCCGCTCGGCAAAGGGTTGGGGGGTGGGGGTGCATCATTATCCGCTTTATGAAAGTGGTAAGGCTATTTTGGGGCCAGAAGACCTAGCTTGCGTTGTCTCCCATCGCGATCAGGTGGAAGAGGTGCCCAAGAGCGCAGAAGTTTTGGCAGGGTCGGATTTTTGTCCCCATGGGGCTCTCCATTATCCAGCGCAAAATGCCCTTAGCTTTCAAATGCATCCGGAAATGCGCCATGATTTTGCGAGAGAATTACTATGCCATCGCGCTAAAGACATCGAGCCTGAGAAGGTAGAAATGGCTTTGACTTCCTACCAGATCAAAAGTGGACGCGATGCTATTCTTTCTGCCATGGCAAAGATTTTTGATAGCAGTAAAATGGAAAAACCCTCATGACCCTGACCCTTGTGA
>JALWRV010000151.1 GCA_027080545.1 Parvularculaceae bacterium | reverse complement strand
GCCAGCGCGGCGCGGACGCAATGCTTACCCCATTCGCCGTGGTGGTCGCGCCGCTTGCCGAGCCGAAGGCGAGGCCCAGTCCGGTGCTTTAGCACCGGAGCCATTCTACAGTTTGGCGTTGATCTGCTTAAGCACCCGCTCAAAAACCGCAAGGTCATCCTTGGGAACGCCCGCCAGCATATCGCCAATCAGCGCGTGTTCATATGCTGCAATCCTCTCGATTTTCTCGTTCACATGTAGCAGCGCCGAAACAATATAAACCCGCCCGTCCTCCTTGCTCTGCTGTCGCTTTATCAGCCCTTTAGCCTCAAGCCCCTTCACCAAGCGCGCAATTTGCGATTTATCTTTGGACAAAACCTCCCCCAGCACATGCTGAGGCACGGGGCCTTTTTCAACCAACACGCGGATGATTAACACCTCTACAGGCGACAGGCCCGCCTCTGCTCCGCGCAAAATTTTACGCATCTTTTCCTGCGTTTTCAGCAAGAGTTCGAAATAGTTTTTCTGAATTGAGCGTTCAATATCCATACCCGTTTTTTGCCACTTTCCAGAAATATTGTCCAGCATTTTATTGACACTATCCACTTTATACCCATATAGTAGATGCTATCAACCAATGGAGCCCCTTATGCCCGACATGAACCACAATATAGACCGCACCCACGGCTTTGAGCCACTCACAGTTGAGGGCGCCCTGCCTAATGCCCTGCGGGGCACGCTTTATCGCGTCGGGCCGGGGCTTGTGCAGCGGTTTGGCCATGAAGTTCACCCTTTCCTCGCCGATGGGCTAATCACAGCCGTTGAGGTTTCAAGCACCCCCAAAGGTGCCTGCGAGATGGTCAGGTCCGACCGGTTTACTGAAGAAGAAGCCGCAGGGAAGCCGCTTTACTCGCCCGAAGCCTCCCTGCCCCGGCGGGTTATGAATGGCCTCACCGGCAAGATCAAAAACACCGGCAACACCAATATTTTGGCATGGCAAGACAAGCTTTATGCACTTATGGAACAGGGCCAACCGGTTGAATTTGATAGTGAAAACCTAGATACGGTTGGCACCAACGATCTCGGCGTCATAAAAGGCTCGTTCTCGGCGCACCCGCACCGTGTGCCGGCCCTTAAAACCACGTTTAACTTTGGTATTCACCGCAAAGACATCATCATCTATGCCCTGCCGGACAGTGGCAAAATCCGTGTATTGGCCAAGGTCGAAGCCCCGTGGGCCAGTCTGATTCATGATTTCTGCGTCACCAAAAAGCACGCATTGTTTTTTATTGACCCGAGCAAGATGGTGCTTTGGCGGGCCATGCTCGGCACCAAGGATTTCTCGAAATATTTTTACTGGGATAAAAACGAAAGCTCGACCATCATCATTGTGCCACTGGATGCGCCGGAAAACCAGACCCGCATAGAGGTTGATCCATTCCGAGTTTGGCATTTTGCCAACGCCTATGAGCGCGGCGGGGAGATCGTGGTGGACGCGTTCCGCCACAAAAACATAGACGTCATAACTGCCCCCACCACGGCAGACTCGCGCATTCCCGAGCCAAAACTTTTTCGGTTCACTCTCAACCCTGCCAAGGGCCAAATGAAGGCCGAGCAGCTAATGGAGTTGAACTGCGAATTCCCCATCGTGAACCCCGCATACATTGGCACCGTGCATGATACCGTCTGGATGCAAAGCTATGATGATCGCCACGGCACCCAAGGCATCACCCGTTTTGACGTGGAAACCACCACCACCCGCCGCTATTTCGC
>JALWRV010000150.1:1673-7233 GCA_027080545.1 Parvularculaceae bacterium | reverse complement strand
ACCAAAAATCCCGCGAGGAAGGGGCGCCCATCGCCCTCATCCTCCACCCCCATCCGCAATTTGGCGGCACTATGAACAATAAGCTGGTCTATGAGCTTTATCACTCCTTTGCCCGGCGCGGGTTTTCGGTGATGCGGTTCAATTTCCGTGGGGTTGGCAAAAGCCAAGGCGAATATGATTCCGGTCAAGGCGAGCTTTCTGATGCCGCCACCGCTCTTGATCATTTGCAATCCATGAATCCAGGGGCCCCCTTTGTCTGGGTGGCGGGGCTTTCCTTTGGTGGCTGGATCGGCATGCAACTATTAATGCGTCGACCTGAAATCAGCGGGTTTCTTGCCGGCGCGGTTTCCGCCAACCTCTATGACTTCACCTTTCTGGCCCCATGCCCCTCATCAGGCTTGGTCATTCACGGCTCGGAAGATCGCATCTGCACCGCAGAAGAAACAAGATTGATGGTCGAGCGCACCCGCACCCAAAAGGGCCGCAAGGTGGAGTTCACCGAAATCGAAGGCGCGGATCATTTCTTCGCTGGCAAGGAAGAAGAGTTTATCAACATCGCCGAAACCTATCTCGACGAGCGCTTGGCCTTGCCCCCAGAAGGAAAATATCACGAATAGGGTCAATGCACCATTGCTTAATCATTTCATGGCTTGCATGAGATCGGCACGAAAATTTCGGCTTAAGGGAATTTTTGTGTCATCATTGAGGCGCAACGCATAGGTGCCTTTGGCGTTTGCTTCAATCTCTTTGATAAAATCACCATTGACCAACCAGGAGCGGTGGGTCTGTTGCATCGGCACATTCGCAGCCGCCAATTGATCACGCACCGCCTTTAAGGATGAACGGACCAGATGCACGCGGTCCCCTTCAGCAATTTCCACATAATTACCGGCGGCCTTGACCCAACGCACTTGCTGTGCCGGCAAGAAAAATACGCGGCCCCCGCATTTAACCGTCAGACGCTGAGCCTCGCGCGCTTCGTTGTTTGCGGCCTGTCTTTCCTGTGACAATTCGTCCAAACGCCGCAACATATAAAGCAACCCCACAAATAAAGTCAGGGTGAGTAAATCTTTGCGATATTCATAAAACCAACCGCTTAACCAACTCCCATTGGCGGTAATAAAAATATAAGGCACCCCCAGCAACAGAGGAAACAGGGTTTTTCGCAACAAAATCATAAACCCCACATGCAGCAGAGAAAATACCATTGTCGCCACCAAATAAAGCGGCGCGACCCGCCACCATTCCTGCCACCTTGAGAGCGGAAAGGGTAATCGGCGGGTAAAATAAGCGACCAGTGGAAACAACGCCAAGAGGGAGAAAATCGAAGTGAACTCAAGCAGCAACATTGGTGAAACCGTAGCAGAACCCCCTCGCCGCTCAATGTCAGTGATATCAGATAGGATGTCGACACCCACCACCGCCACCATCAACAAGGCGGCGATGAGCCAAGCCTTCATCTCCGTCGCCCGATCAGCGCGGCGCGCCTCTATCAGGAATGGGCTTGGGGTGTCATCAGTCTCTCGCATAAGAACAGCTTAAGACAATTTCCGCCGTCGATAAAAGAGAGGCTCCATAATTCAAGGCAAATTTCGCCCCAAATAGCCCCCTTTCATCCCTTAGTTGCAAAATTTCATCAGGCTTGTCCCGCCAATGCGCCGCTCATCCCTTCATTCTGGCGGTGATGGGGCATCCCCGTCATTTTAAGGCTGTAAATGGCCGAATGAAGAAAAGTGAGATGATTAATGTCCAGCCAAACCCTCGCCCAGTCCGCCCTTCATCCGCGCCGCTATGATCTCGACTGGCTCCGAGCAATCGCTTTCCTCCTGCTAATTTTTTACCATATAGGCATGTTTTATGTGCCATGGGGCTGGCATGTAAAAAGTGCTTATGTGACCAGCGCACCCGAAACCGTGATGCTGTTGATGAATCCTTGGCGCTTGGCCCTTTTGTGGCTCATTTCCGGGGTCGCGGTGCGGTTCATGGCTGACCGGATGGGAACCGGGCGATTTGTTGGCAATCGCATTGGTCGTCTATTGCCACCGCTTCTAATGGGCATCTATCTCGTGGTGCCTCCCCAAAGCTGGTTCGAATTACAGGCTCAAAGTCTTGCCCCAAACAGGGTTGCGGAATTTTACCGCAACTATGTGCAAATCGCGCCCCAGACCTATCCCATGGTCACCCCCACATGGAACCATCTTTGGTATGTGGTCTATCTGCTGGCCTATTGTCTGGTGATGGGGCTGCTCATACCGTTGCTAAAACCATTTCGCCAAGGGATTGAAAAAGCGATATCTTTTCTCGCTCAATTGCGATCTTCCTTGGGGCTGCTATTGTTTTTCCCGATCCCCTTCTTGATTATGCAAATCCTGCTGGGCGATCGCTTTCCGGTGACACATGCGCTGGTCGATGACTGGTCCAACCATGCTCAGGCCTTCACCATGTTTTTGTTGGGCTATTTCGTTGCCAAGAATGCCGGCTTCTGGCAGACGGTAGCGAAAAATCTGACAAGGTTGGTTTGGTTGGTCCCCTTGGGCGGGCTAGGGCTGATCAGCTTGTGGTCTATTCCCGATTTGGCTAATAACCATCCGATGCTCGATAATGGCTTGGGCACGTTGAAAATATTTTATGCTTGGTGGATGATTTGCTTTCTTGCCGGGCTGGCACAAAAATATCTGAACCAGCCCTCAGCCCTATTGCGCTATCTCACGCAAAATGTCTTTTGTTGGTATATTCTCCACCAGACCATCATTATCATCGCTGGGGTTTACCTGACCCGTCAGGCGCTGGGTGGTGCGCGGGAATTTTTCTATCTGATCGTAATCACCATAGTCGGGGTGCTGCTTGGGGCCGAGATAGTGCGGCGCATTCCCCTGCTGCGTATTTTCTTCGGCTATCCGGCCGCGCTTAAACCCATAAGCTTAGAAGGAAGTGAGGGGATAGCCATGAACAGGTGAATGAGTGATTCCATCTTTTGTCATAATTTTCTTTCTAGTGCATATGGCTGCTAAATGTTAGTCTTGGAAAGAAAAAGCGAGACTTAGGTGACCCATAAAATTCGCGACCAATATGAGCAGCTTCCCTACCCCGAGCGCGATCCCGCCGACGAAAAAAAGCGATTAATCATCGGCTCGCCTTCGCATCTAGGAGAAATTGACACTTATATTTTTGGTGGTATGCGCGATTGGTCGCAGCCAATAAAAATTTTGGTGGCGGGCGGCGGCACCGGCGATTCACTCATTATGATGGCGAGCATGCTGGCCGAAAAGAAAGTCACGGCGACCATTCATTATATTGATCTCTCCCATGCGGCCCGCAAAATTGCCGAACTGCGCGCCGAAATCCGTGGGCTGCAGAATATTATCTTTCATTCAGATGATATTTTAAACGCCTCATCCTATGGGCTGTTTGATTATATTGATTGCTGTGGGGTATTGCATCATCTGGAAGAACCTCAAGCGGGGTTCAAAGCCTTGGCCGACGCATTGAAACCCGAGGGAGGTCTGGGCGGCATGGTCTATGCACCTTTCGGCCGTACCGGGGTTTATCCCTTGCAAGCAGCTCTACGCTCTTTGGTGGGAGATCTGCCGACAAGGGAAAAACTGTCTCAAGCAAAAAAAATTGTAGAAGGGTTACCGAAAACGAACTGGTTTTCCAAAAACGACTATCTGGGCGACCATAAGCTTGGGGATGCTGGTTTTTATGACTTGTTGCTCCACCCCCAAGACAGGGCTTTCACGGTGACACAATTAAACACACATCTGCAGCGCGCTGGCCTGAATTTATGCGGATTGATTGAGCCTATCCTTTATAACCCGTTGAAATATTTACCTGATGAGGCGGAAATCCGCGCACGAGTCAACCAAATGCCCCCTATCGAGCAGGCACAATTGGCCGAAAACCTCTCTGGCGCTATTAAAACACACGTCTTTTACGCCTGTAAAAGCGTCAGTAAGGAGAGCACATTTTCCCATTTCAACCCGCCCCCAACCAATATGCAACTGGTGCCACGGTTGAAAAATATCGACCCAGCAAAACTTGCAAATCATGTGACGAAAAAGGGCCGCCTCACCATCGGGTTGAATGGGCGCTCTTATGACTGTGTTTTGGCTAAAAAATTGGCCCCGATGATTGCGCTAATAGATGGACGCCCATTAGGAAATATTGCCAGCACGCTGGGCCTTGATCCCTTATCTTTTCAAAACCAATGGCGTCAGGTGCATCACCCTCTCAGCGAATTTAATGTTCTTTATTATAGCCGAAAATTTTAACCCATAAATAACCCCTGCCGAATGGAGGTTTTCCGGCAGGGGTTACTCTAATGATAGCAATGAATGGTGTCGCTAAAATTTACCCGACAGGAACAGACCAGTAGAAACACCACTCACATCATCGCCCGTGCCGGTACCATTATCGCTGAAATCTTCATCGAAATCTACAGAAGTCACTTGTACACCCACTTCTGTATTTTTACTCCATTTGCGCGCCGCCTCAATCATAAGAGAGCCGATCTCTTCTTTTTCATTGCCGCTGCCAATAAAGACTAATTCATTGTCTATATTGTTGCCTTTGAAATAGTTTAGGCTGTAGCGAATATCGCCTACCTCATATGAAGCACCGATTTCATAAGCCTCACCATCGGAAAATGGTGTGCCATTTTGTTCGGCATAAGAACCGCCAATGACCACGTCGCCAAATCCGAGATTGATACCAAATCCTGAAACGGTTGGGTCATCTGTTGCCGCAGGCGGGGCATCGGCGATGCCCCAACGGCCAGAAACGGCCACATTAAAATCACCGAAGGATTTCACATAATTGGCACCAATGTCGAAATAATTACACGCCCGCGTGTTACAATCGGGAGACGTATTATTGCTAAAGGAGCTGTTATCCCGCGCATAGGAAACGCCCAGTTGGAAGCCAGCAAATCTGGGGCTAAAATAAGAGATGCGCCCCGCCTCGGCCTGCCCATCATTTTCAATAAAGGTAGAACCTAAGGTACCCCGTTCATAATCATTACCGAATCCAACGAAAGAGCCACCAGTGTCGCGAAACCCGTCTACTGGGAAAAAGCCCGTATAGGCTTGATAGGTAAAATTATCGACACCACCATCTTCAGACCGCACACGCCAATTTTGCGACACCGGAGCGCCAAACGTCATTTTATAGCCCGCGGAATCGGTCTGACCCAGCAGAATTTGGCCAAAGCTACCAAGGATAAATAGGTAAGCCTCGTCAATATAATCCCCGGTGCCATCATTATCAGCTTCCAATTGGATATTTGCGCCTATTTTAATGCCATTATCCAGAGTAATCTCGGGAGCGAAATGTATTTCAGCATTAAACACCGTATCGGCCCCATTAAAATCTTCGGTCCCCGGCGTATCGGCCCCCGCATAGGCGATCATGGCGTTATAATAGCCACCAATCCTGGCATCCCATTCTTCCGCTTGAGCGGCTGAAACAAACACGCCCGTCACGCTGACGACCGAACTTAATAAGGTCAATTTCAATTTTTGCATGGTTTTTCCCTCCATTCACGCGCTCATGACAAGACTGA
>JALWRV010000150.1:0-1663 GCA_027080545.1 Parvularculaceae bacterium | reverse complement strand
CCAATCTGGCTTCGAACATCACATTTTTCTAGGATTCGTTGCTTATGTACCCTTGCGGTATTAACGGAGATATTTTGTTCTTTAGCATAATCGGCCACCGTCTGTCCGTGGGATAGACTGTCGAGTAATTTTGTTTCTGCTGGTGTCAGCCCGTGCAATGCAGCAAATTGCGGAATGTGGCTGCGTGGATCAGCTTCCTCTACGGCTTTAGCAAAACCTGCTACAATTTTGGGGTCCAATTGCGGTAATATTTCTTCCAAACGTCCCAACCATTCGGGAACTTCGCCAATTCTCTCGCCTTGAAAACGCTGTTTCGCTGCATGTGATAACAAAACATCTTGCGCGTTGGACATTCCTTTTTTTGGTTTTTTTACCACGCCATCTCCGCTATAGTTAAAAGATGGAGAGTATAGCACAACATGCCGCCCGTGCCCAAACGCTAACAAGCCTCGTGCAGCTTGAACATTATAACCTTTTGCATCGCGTCGTTCAGGTTAAACCTGACCAGTTGACCAAAAGCTTGGGCAGCACCTTACACGAGGTTTTGGCGAAATGTGAAAACCTGCTGATTGAAAAAATCTCCATGGCGCGTTTGCGCAAAGTCATCCGCCAACTGAATAATCCATCGGCCTTAAATACTTTTTTGCAACAGATGCGAGTGGATGTGGCGGACGGGCGCAAAGGCACCATCACCTTGATGGCCGCGGGGGCGGACGGGTTTAAATTCATCGCCGAGTCTCCCCCTTTAAGCGATCTTCAAGATATGCAAGCTGTACGTAGAATTTTATTCTACCTACCGGGCGGCGGATTCATTTTACCCACTTCTACCCATCAGCGCCAACGCATCGCCGCGCTGGCGAAAGGGTGTCAGGCAACCGCCATCATTGGTGAAGCACGATTGGCGCCGGAACATCCCTTCCCCTTGCCGCTCCATGATTTGCTCGATCAATATCGCCAGCTCTTGCAAGAATATTCCGGTGACGAGAGTGAGATATTTATTGGGGCTGACACGGCCGGGGCGAGCCTGATGATGGGCATGTTGCAAATGGCCAAAAAGCAAGGTTTGGCCATGCCACGAGGCATTATTCTGTATTCGCCATGGGGCGATTTGGGGCTCTCGGGCTGGTCCTATCTGACCAAGAGCGCCACCTCCAACAGTCCCTTTCGTATGGAAATGGCCGCCTTTTGTGCCAAGCTCTATCTGGGCGATCATCCGGCCCATGACCCCCTGGCCTCCTGCATCTATGCTTCGCTGGAGGGCATGCCACCAATAACCATCCATACCAGCCGCAATGATGTGCATTTTGATGATAGTGTGAAATTGGCCGAAAATGCCAGAAAAGCGGGCACCAAGGTGGAATTGCATTATTGGGACAGTGCGTGTCATCATCTGGAGCGGTTGGGCCGGGCGGATGCGTTGAAAACCGTCGAATTAACCCGTGATTTCATGGATAAATATACCCCCCTAAGAGTTTGATTCACCCTTGCTATTCTCCTTCTCATCCCCTAGAAAGCGCGGCTTGAGCGGTGGTCTGTTGTCTCTTGCCTTGTGGCAGGCGTTCAGGATGGTCCTGACAGATGACAGAGCCGAAGGCTGGTTGATCATTCTGAGGCGCTATAGGCGCTTCTTCTCCTGACCAAACCGGTCTCCACCGCCTTTATT
>JALWRV010000149.1 GCA_027080545.1 Parvularculaceae bacterium | reverse complement strand
GCCACAATCACATGGCTATTATTGTCACAGGTGCTACCGCGAATATCCTGTCCTTGATGGCCCTTACCGGCGGGACAGTCGGCGGTATCATAGTTACGGGTCTCGCAAAAATTATCCCGCCATGGGTAATCATAATTGCGTGGATCCCCTTGGGCGTAGGGGGATTTCGGGGCTGGGTGTCCGCTCCATGGGGCAGGGATGTTGCCCGGTGAAGTGGCAAAGGCGTCACGTCCGGCCCCCCCATACATAAAGACCTGACTATTGGCAAAGGCGGGCCCCGTTTGAAACGGAAAGCGCATGTCAGGGGAGACCACAACCATATCCGGATTTTCAATGCCGGTGCTGCCAACGGGACCGGACGGTCCCCCATAGACCGTATCGGGGATTAAATCGCCGGGAGGAAAAAATTCAAAATTATACGTCTCGCCATCAGCTTCGTCATCATTGCCGCCCTCAACCATGTCGCCATCGCCACCCCCATCGTTGGCATTATTAGGGGCACCATCATCGGGTGTGTTTATATCTTCTGACGTTTCGCCATCATCCCCGTCTTGCGGATCACTGACATCCGTAGGGGCTGATGATTGCTGGTCCTGATAATAATTCCAGCCCGCATAAGCGAGTAGGGCAAGTAAACTGATTAAAATTAAGCTGAGGATGAAATTTTTCATGAGATCACTCACCCCCTTCAGAAGGTTTACCCAGAGCTAGGATCAAGTCATCAATATGTTCGCGCAAAAAACTTTCATCAGCGCATAGAGATTGGGTCTCCACAAAATCGCAGGTAAGGCTCACCGCATATTGCGCCCCGAAAAGCGAAAAGCTGGCGGCTTTACCCGTTTCCGTATCAAAAAATCGGATTGCTTCCCCCGGGGGCCTGTCTTGCCGAGGTAGGCGACGGGCAAAGGCTTCTCCGCGTCGATAGCTAAGACGGGTGCCATGTATGTTTAAAAACCAGCCATCACCGCTAAGGGTGGCGTAGTAGAAATCTGGCTTGGCCAATATCATCGGGTCAGAGGATAAACCTCTTGGCACCAAAATAGGTAAGCGCACCAAATCTCGGTCCCGTTTGGTTATAATATTGTCGCCTGTAAAACCGGCTTCGCGTAGCCGTGCGCTCATGCGTCGGGCGGCGGGCCAATCAATGGCCAGACGATCCACTTCAGCCGCCCGAAAGCCCGGTTTTAATGGTCGCACGGTCGGGCGAATATTTCGTTCTGCAATCACTGGCCCTTCGGCCCCGGTGGCGATGCGTTCCTTTGCGGCTTCAGCGATGAGCCCACTAAATGCCGGGCGCCTATCCATGGCCACAGGCACGGCGCCCCCCAGTCCAAGCAAGCGTTCAATGCGCACAGAATCCACCAACAAGCCGTTGGCCTCTTCGGCTTCGAGGGTAGCAAAAGCCAGATCATTGGCTTGATCATTTGTGCTTACCGCTGATAAGCCCCGCCAAAAAATTTGCGGTTGCTCTAGAATGTCCGATTGATAGCGTGCCAGAGCGGATTGATAGCGGGTTTCCTGCTGGTTTACGGCGCTGCGTAATTTTTCCACCTCTATCTTGTCGACGGGGGTTCGCTTGAGGGCCGTTTGCAAGGCGGCTTTTTCTTTTTCCAAAGCTCGTTTTAATTGAGCCTGCTCATAGGCGGGGTTCTCAATAATTATTTTTTGCTCCCCAAGAATATTTTCTTGGCGATCATAAAGGGTGAGAGTGACACGGCTTGTTTCGGCATCGCTCAGCGGTTGCACCTGCAAAGATA
>JALWRV010000148.1 GCA_027080545.1 Parvularculaceae bacterium | reverse complement strand
GGCGCTCGCCAGCATTGCGCTTATTTTGCAAGAAGAAGAAAATTATGAAGCGGGGAATCTGTGGCAACGTTTGGGGACATGGCGCGTAAACCAGCTACCGGAACGGTTTTTCTTTTATCAATCGGGCGAAACCATCCTTGACGTACATGTTGAATTTCACGACAGCCATACGCAAGCCCGTGTTGGAGAGGATATATTCTCTATTACCGATGCCCATTGGCAGGGCGAGCGCGGCTCTATAAGCCTTGGGGGACACGCCTTGCCTATCGTCTTGCATCGCCCCAACCCGGACAAAATTCGCCTCTGGGTGGGCGGGCGCATGGTTGACCTTGCCCCCTATGATCCAAGCCATGGTGAAATAGATCATAAGAATGACCAAGCCTCGCTTAGCGCCCCAATGCCGGGCACCATAACCGCCCTCATTGCCAAGCCCGGCCAAGAGGTCGCACAAGGGGATGTGCTGTTGGTCATGGAGGCCATGAAAATGGAATATGCCATCAAAGCCCCTGCGGGCGGCATTGTGCGCCAATATCCGTTTTCGGTCGGCGATCAGGTTGCCGAAGGCGCAAAACTGGTTGATTTCGAGGTCAGCCCTTTCGAGGTTAGCCCATGAGTGATCGCGTCAAGCTGGTAGAGGTGGGGCCCCGAGACGGGTTGCAAAATGAGCCGCAAACCATTCCCGTCGCCATAAAGGCAGAGCTGGTTGAGCGGCTGATAGCTTGCGGTTTCAAGGAAGTGGAAGCGGGGGCTTTTGTTTCGCCCAAATGGGTGCCGCAAATGGCTGGAAGCGACGCGGTGCTTGCGCAGCTGTCGCCGTCAACCACGGTCAGTCTGCCCGTGCTGGTGCCCAATAGGCGGGGCTATGAAGCAGCAAGAGAGGCGGGGGCGAAACGTATCGCTATTTTTGCCGCTGCCTCACAAAGCTTCAGCCAAAAAAATATCAATGCCACCATTGAGGAAAGTTTTGATCGCTTTGCCCCGGTGCTGGAGGCCGCTGCCCAAGAGGGCATTTCTGTTCGCGGCTATGTTTCTTGCGTTCTTGGATGCCCCTATGAGGGCGAAATAAATCTCGAAAAAGTCGTCTCGGTGGCCCACCGGCTCTATGATATGGGGTGCGATGAAATATCCCTTGGCGATACTATCGGTGTGGGCACCCCGAACAAAGCCCGCACCATGATCCGCGAAGTGGCCAAGGCCGTGCCCATGAACAATCTGGCCTGCCATTTTCACGATACTTATGGTCAAGCCCTCGCCAATCTCTATGCTTGTTTGGAAGAAGGGGTGCGGATCATTGATAGTGCCGTGGCGGGGCTTGGGGGCTGCCCCTATGCGGCGGGGGCTTCCGGTAATGTCGCATCGGAAGATGTGGTCTATATGCTGGATGGCATGGGGTTAAAAACAGATATTGATTTGGATAGGCTGATCGAAACCGCATGGTGGATTGCAAAAGCGCTGGGGCGCCCCCCTAACAGCAAACTTGCGAAAGCGCGAAAGCCTTTATAGTCCTTATACTGAATTTCCCTATACGGATATATTCTATGTTGTCACTGACAACTTGATATATTTTCCGCTACTGGTGTTTTGCTCAATATTGTGCTAGGCTTGGCGGTAGGCGCACTTTATTTGCTGCGCCTTGTTGCGTGCCACCACCTGTTTCGCCTGAAAAGGAGGTTCCGCCATGAAACGCACCCTATTCGACCATATCCGCATGGGCATAGGTCTACCCGTCGCCGCCGTGATAACCGCCATATTATTTCT
>JALWRV010000147.1 GCA_027080545.1 Parvularculaceae bacterium | reverse complement strand
GGATCGTCTTGTCCTTAAGGTGCAAATGGGCGGGCTGGTCTTCGGCGTGATTGGTGCCGGAAAAGGAAACATTGGTCAGCCGATCAAAGGTCAATACCCCATCCGGCTTGGGATAATCAATCGGCTGATGCAGGCTGGCAGGCTCCGTTGATGCCGCATCCGTTTTCCCATGATGGAGGGTGCCAAACAGAGAAAAGCCCTTGGCTATGGTGTTGGTCCACAAATCCAGACCGGAAAATAAAATACCACCCAAAAGCGTACCAAATTTAGACCATAGGGGCTTGGCATTGCGCACCTGGTATAATTCGTCATGGACCCAGCTTTGCTCAAAAGCAGCACTATATTCATCCAGCACATCGCCGCGTCGTTCTGCTTTTAGGGCCGCAAAAGCGGCCTCGGCGGCCATCATGCCCGTTTTCATGGCATTATGATTGCCCTTGATCCGCGGCACATTCACAAACCCCGCAGCGCATCCGATCAATACCCCACCGGGGAAAGTCAATTTGGGAATAGACTGAAACCCGCCCTCGGTCAGGGCGCGCGCCCCATAGGCAATACGCTCCCCACCTTCCAGCATGGCACTGATTTGAGGATGGGTCTTAAAGCGTTGAAACTCTTGATAGGGCGACAAATAGGGGTTTTTATAATTCAAATGGGTAACAAACCCGAGCGATACATAATTATCGCCAAAATGATAACAGAATGAACCCCCACCAGTTTGATTATCTAGTGGCCACCCAAAACTATGCTGCACCAAGCCCGGGTGAAATTTCTCATCCGGCACTTTCCATAATTCTTTCACTCCGAGGCCAAATTTTTGCGGGTCTTTTTCCGCATCAAGACTGAACTCGCTGATCAATCTTTTCGCCAAGGACCCGCGCGCCCCTTCAGCGATAAACACATAGCGCCCGCGCAGCTCCATACCGGGATCATAATGGTCGGTTTTGTTACCCTTCTGGTCAATGCCGTTCACCCCGACAATCACCCCGGCAACAGATCCATCATCCCGATAAACCAGATCACTGGCCGCCATCCCCGGATAAATCTCGACCCCCATCGCTTCGGCCTGTTCCGCCAACCAACGACACACATTCCCGAGAGAGGCAATGTAACATCCATGATTTTTCACCATTGGCGGCATCGCCCAAACCGGCAGTGAAAAAGATCCCTTGGCATTCATGTAAAGAAACTTTTCTTGGGTGACCGGGGTCTCAAGCGGGCATCCTTTATCTTGCCAATCGGGCATCAGCTCATTGATGGCTTTGGGGTCAATCACAGCGCCGGAAAGAATATGCGCCCCCACCTCGGATCCCTTATCAACCACCACCACGGATATTTCATGGTCTTGTTCCGCTGCCAATTGGCGCAAACGGATGGCGGCGCTTAAGCCCGCTGGCCCGGCCCCGACAATGACAACATCAAACTCCATGCTTTCTCGTTGTTCAGCGCTGCTCATTTTGCGTAATTTTCGCTCCTGTCGGTTGAAAAGGGGTGGCTACCATCTTGCCTTACGGATTTACGGCAATTTCACACGAAAGGCCATGCAGGGGGGCAGTTTTTACCCCCAATCCTCGCCTTTATTACCCCCTCCTCTTGCCTTTGCCCCCACCCATTGCCAGTCTGGTCCCATGCCGGATACCGCAAAGGATAAAGATAATGGTTTGAGCGCCCTGCTGCATTGGTATGCGGAAATGGGGGTGCACGAAACCGTGGCTGAGACCCCGTCCGACATGCGCCAATGGGGCCCACCCCCCAAAC
>JALWRV010000146.1 GCA_027080545.1 Parvularculaceae bacterium | reverse complement strand
GGGCATTCAAGCACTCGGGGCTGGATTGGGCACGCTCATCCATGAATTGGGCAAACAGCCCAAAATAGTGGTTGGCCATGATTTTCGCGGCTACTCCCTTTCCATCAAGCAGGCTCTCACAGTTGGGTTAATGGGTGCCGGTATTGAGGTCCATGATATTGGTTTAGCCTTGTCGCCGGTTGCTTATTTTGCCCAATTTGAACTCGATATTCCCTGCGTGGCCATGGTCACGGCCAGCCATAATGATAATGGCTGGACCGGGGTGAAGATGGGGGTAGAGCCACCCTTGACCTTTGGGCCGGATGAGATGGGGCGGCTTAAAGAAATCGTCTTGTCAGGAAAAAGCCAGTCACGCGCTGGTGGGGCTTATCATTATGTGGAAGGGATGCGCGAAAAATATATCGAAGATTTGATCACAGATGTTTCTTTCGAGCGTAAGATGAAAGTGATCGCGGCCTGTGGTAATGGCACAGCCGGCGCCTTTGCACCAGAAACATTGGAACGGTTGGGTCTTGATGTTATTCCCATGGATGCCGCGCTTGATCATTCTTTTCCTAATTATAATCCGAACCCTGAAGACATGAAAATGCTTCACGCAATGCGCGATGCTGTCAGAGAACATGGGGCCGATGTGGCCTTGGGGTTTGATGGTGATGGCGATCGCTGTGGGGTGGTTGATAATGAAGGTGAAGAAATTTTTGCCGACAAAATAGGCGTTCTGTTGGCCAGAGATCTCTCGACATTACACCCTGGGGCTACTTTTGTGGTTGATGTGAAATCGACAGGTCTTTTCTTGACCGATCCGGTTTTACTTAAAAATAAAGCCGTCACGAAATATTGGAAAACGGGACATTCCTATATTAAACGCTACTCTCACGATATTGGGGCGCTTGCCGGATTTGAAAAGTCGGGTCATTTCTTTTTTCAAAAGCCCTATGGGCGAGGATATGATGATGGCCTAGTGGCCGCTATCGCGCTTCTAAAAATGCTTGATCGCAACCCCGACAAAAGCTTAGCGGATTTGCGGCGCAATTTGCCCATGACCTATCAGTCCCCCACCATGTCGCCCCACTGCCCTGATGAACAAAAATATCAGGTCGTGAAAAAAATCGTCAAACATTTTGTCGAGTTACATGAGGCCGATGGAGAGTTAATCGGCCAACCTATTCGAGATGTGAACACGGTCAATGGTATACGCATAACGGTACGCGATGGTACCTGGGGGCTGGTACGAGCCTCTTCCAACAAGCCGGAATTAGTTGTGGTGGTAGAAAGCCCGGTTAGCGAAGCCAATCGCAATGCTATGTTTGCTGAAATAGAAAATGTGTTGGAGCGCCACCCGGAAATAGGTGCTTTTAATCAAAAACTATAGGTTTATTTATGAATTTGACACTCTATCACGCGCCCTTAACCCGCTCCGCTCGTATTTTATGGTTGCTCGAAGAAATGGCGCTGCCTTATGAATTAAAAGTTATCCCCCAAGCGGAATTTCGAACCTATGGGCAAAGTGCCGACTATAAAAAAATTAGTCCCATGGGAAAATGGCCTGTTCTGCTTGATGATGGCGAGCCGATTTTGGAATCAACCGCGATCATGGAATATTTGCTCGATCGATATGGTGATCAATGTACCGGCAAGGCACTACACCCACCCCATAAGACCATTGAATATGGGCGCTATCTTCAATGGTTGCATTTTGGTGAAGCGGGCCTGACCACGGCTATAACCATGCTGCTAGGCCATACGGTTTTTTTACCCGAAAA
>JALWRV010000145.1 GCA_027080545.1 Parvularculaceae bacterium | reverse complement strand
TTGGCCGGGCAGGGCTCTGGGCAGGCGCCAAAATTGTTGGCGTTAGCCGTGCTACCCGCGATAGCTGGATGCAATAGTGTTCCTAATCGCAATGCTGGACAGAGCGCCTAGCACTTCCTATGCTTGGGAAAACAGGAGAGTGACATGGCAAAAGTATATCTAGACGGACAACTCGTGGCCCATTCCGCTGCAGAGCATGCGGTGGTGGACCTTTACCTTGATGACCACATCGCGCTCACCCGCGCCGAGCCTGGCTGCCTAAAGTTTGAAGTCACGCCCGATGCGAGTGACAGCAACAAGTGGCATGTTTCCGAGATTTTTGAATCAGAAGAGGCGTTTGACGCGCATCAGGAACGGGCCAAAACATCCGAATGGGGACAGGTCTCAGCGCCGCTGGAGCGACGGTTCAAAAAGCGTGTCGAGTAACCAAGGCACGCTGAAAGCGCTAGCTTGGATGATGGGGACGGTTGCGTCCTTCACTCTTATGGCCATCGCCGGGCGCGCAATTCTGACAGACTTCAACACTTTTGAGCTGATGCTTTACCGCTCCGTGATCGGAGTTTTGATCGTATCATTCTTTCTGGCGCGCTCAAAACGGGGGTTTGCACAGCTAAAAACAACGCTTTTCAAACAACATTTTTTGCGCGCCACGGTCCACTATACCGGCCAAAACCTGTGGTTTTATGCCATCGCCACCATTCCACTGGCGCAGCTTATCGCGTTGGAGTTCACCAACCCGCTATGGGTGGCGCTGCTGGCGCCGCTGCTGCTCGGAGAAACGCTGACGCGCGACAAGCTCTTGATCGTGCTCTTGGGGCTTGTCGGTGGTCTGCTTGTCGGCCGGCAGGGGGTGCCGCCGATTCACCTTGGCCATGTGGCGGGCCTTGTTTCCGCCATGGGCTTCGCCGTTACCAACATCCTCACCCGAAAGATCACCCGCCGAGACACCGTGCTCACGGTGCTTTTCTGGATGACCCTGATCCAAGCCATATTTTCGCTTGCGCTGTCCTTGCCCGGCGGGATCCCGTGGCCCGGGGCCGATCTTTGGCCATGGATTATAATTATGGGCATTACAGGTTTGAGCGCTCATTTCTGCCTGTCTCAAGCGCTCAATGTGGCCCCTGCCACCGTGGTCGCACCAATGGATTTCATCCGCCTTCCCATAAGCGCAATAGTTGGTGTGATGCTGTATCAAGAGCCACTGCTGGCCACTGTTTTTATCGGCGGCGGGGTAATATTGCTTGCCAACTATCTGAATATTCGCACCAAATAAGATTTATGCGAGGGCCGCCTTCACCGCCGCACCGACTTTGCCAAAATCCATTTGGCCGGTGTATTTGCTTTTCAGCACCCCCATAATTTTGCCCATATCCCTAATTGAGCTAGCCCCAGTTTCGGCTATGACCTCGGCAATGGCAGCCTCGACCTCTTCACTAGAAAGCTGCTTGGGCAAAAATTCCTCGATCACTTTGATCTCAGCGCGCTCCCCTTCGGCCAGCTCAATCCGGCCTGCTTCCTCAAACACTCTCGAGCTATCTTGCCGCTGCTTGATCATCTTTGCCAAAATACCCATGATTTCAGCGTCGCTCACGCCTTCGGCGCTTTCTTCGGTCCGTGCCGCAATGTCTTTATCTTTAATCGCAGCATTCACCAAGCGAAGCGTAGAAAGGCGCTTAGTCTCCCGCTCCCGCATCGCTTCTTTTTGCGCATCCATTAACCGTTTACGGACCATGTTTCTTTCCCAAATAGCGCTGGTACCCCACC
>JALWRV010000144.1 GCA_027080545.1 Parvularculaceae bacterium | reverse complement strand
AATGACATTCGCGCCGGGGTCGGCAAAGCCTTGGGGCGTGACGATTTTAATCTATGGAAACAGGTAATTTTGATGGAGGCCAGCGGTGACCTTTCCGCCACGGGTCGGCTTTTGGAGGGGGGGCGCTATGACCGCACTTTCACGCTAAAAGCCGTGCGCAATGTGGGAATTGCCAGTGCCGACGACATTCAAGCCTGCGGTGCTACTGTCAGGCGTAAAAAATCCGGCCTGTTTTAGGCCTTGGCCCTATTGACCTAAACGGGATAATCTCTAGCACTAGAGAACAGCGAGGATGAGAGAGATATGTTTGGACTATTCAAAAGAAAGAGGCCCCCTATGGCAATAAGTTTGCCCCCCCTTCCCTATGATCAAAATGCCCTTGAGCCCCATATTTCGGCCAATACCCTATCATTCCATTATGGCAAGCATCACAAAGCCTATGTGGATAATCTGAATAAGATGATTGAGGGTACGGAATTTGCGGGCAAGGAACTCGAAGACATTATCAAGGCAAGCGCCGGAAAGCCCGCTGCCCAAGGCGTTTTCAACAATGCGGCGCAAGTCTGGAACCATACTTTCTATTGGCATTCCATGCGTAAAGATGGCGGCGGCGAACCGGGCGGGGCCATGGCCAGCGCCATCAAAGACAGTTTTGGCTCTTTTGAAGATTTTGCTACCGCTTTCAAAAATGCCGGTGCTACCCAGTTCGGATCTGGCTGGGCGTGGCTGGTGGAAAAAAATGGCAAGCTGGAGGTCAGGAAGACTCCGAACGCAGAAACCCCATTAACCGAAGCCGGTGTTAAGCCCCTATTGACCATGGATGTTTGGGAACATGCCTATTATCTCGATTTCCAAAACCGCCGCCCTGACTATATGGGGGCGTTTCTGGGTCATCTGGTAAACTGGGACTTTGCCGAGAAAAACCTACAAGGCTAATCGCTCACAACCTTAATCCTAGCCCCGACCGCGTTCATTGAAACAACAAAGTCCGGATAGGATGTCGCAATCATCGCCCCGTCATCTATGGTGACGGGGTTTTGCGTGGCCATCCCCAATACAAGCCCGCTCATGGCTATACGATGGTCGTGGCGGGTTTCGACCAACCCACCCCCTCGAACGCTTTCAGCGCCATCAATCTCCAGCCAATCTTCACCAACCCGCACTGTGACCCCATTGGCGCTTAGCATCTGTTCAATGGCTGCCAAGCGGTCGCTCTCCTT
This sequence comes from Parvularculaceae bacterium, assembly GCA_027080545.1. GTDB lineage: Bacteria > Pseudomonadota > Alphaproteobacteria > Caulobacterales > Parvularculaceae > S012-90. The sequence goes on along the minus strand of JALWRV010000144.1, from coordinate 546 downwards.
GATCCGTAACTCCGCCAACCCCTCAAAGCGGCTGGTTCCTTTGGCAAAACTCGCCGCCACAGCCAAAATCGGTATCTCATCGACCATGGCCGGAATTTGGTCTGCACTTACATGCACAGCGCGCAAATCACTGGCCCGAACCACCATATCTGCCCGACGCTCGCCACCATTGAGCTGCTCTTTCTCAAACTGCACATCGGCCCCCATCTGGCGCAAGACGCCGAATAATCCGGTGCGACCTTCATTTTGTAAAATACCGGGTAAGCGCAATTCAGACCCCGGCACCAGCAAGCACGCCACCACCCCGAAGGCGGCGGAGGATGGGTCCCTCGGTATATACACATCGCAAGGCTTCAATGTCTGGGGACCACGCAGGCGGATTTCTCGCCCGCCTCCCTCAAGGGGGATAAAATCAAGGGCTACGCCGAAACCGGCCAGCATTCGCTCCGTATGGTCCCGGGTCAACACCGGTTCGCGCAGCCTGGTTTCACCTTGGGCCCCCAGTGCTGCCAATAATATGGCCGACTTTACCTGTGCCGAAGGGTG
>JALWRV010000143.1 GCA_027080545.1 Parvularculaceae bacterium | reverse complement strand
CATCGGGTAAAATGACCATCCCCCTCAACAGAAGGCTTTTACAAAAGCCGCTCAAAAGGCTAGTCTGACGGCTTGTTCAATCGCTATCGAGGGGAAGCTCATGCGTCCGCACTTTCTAAAATCATCTCTCTTGGCCATCGGCCTTTTTGCCGGGGCCACAGCTTTTAACCCTGCCATGGCTCAATCTTCCCCACCCCCGGTTGAAGATTTCGCCCATTTGCCCACTTTACGCGGGATCAAAGTTTCTCCAGATGGCGGCCTATTCATGGCCCGGGTCAACCGCAATGAAAATTATACTTTTGGCATCTATCAATATGATGACAACAACATCAAACAAATCCACGCGGTTGCTGAGGGCGATGGCTTATCGGTGCGTCGTCTCTTATGGAAACGCCAAGATAGGGTATTATTTTCCGTTGGCGCGGCCGGGCGCCGCTATGGCACGGACGTCATTGAGACCCGCCTATTCTCCATGAAGCCTGACGGCACGGATGTGAAATCAGTATTTCGCTACAAAGCCTCATCGCGCAATGCCAATCAGGAACCACCGGTACAGTTTCAAGACAATTTTGTCTCACTTCTACCTGATGATCCTCAGCATGTTCTCTTGCAATATTATGGCGAGGTAAAAAAAGCGGATGTGGATCGCTCGGCCAATCACACCACCGTTCAGGGCCGTCGCTCCTATATTAGCTATTGGGATGCCGACGTTCATGGCAATGTACGCATCGGCAGCGGTATCGTTGATGAAATCAATGGCAAGAAAAAACTCATCGTCAAGCTAGAAGATGGCAAATGGAAAGATATTTCCAAACGCGCCAATGGCGACGACAGTTTTTATGTGATCGGTGTTAGCGATGAGCCCAATCGCTTTTATGTGCTGTCTGACAAAGATACAGGTCGCGATGCGCTCTATCTCTATGACGCTTCCGATGACCATTTTGTGAACCTTATTTTTGCCCATCCGGTTTCCGATGTTAACGGTATTGAACAAGACCCCGATACAGGCAAAGCGGTCGGCGTCTATTTTGCCGAAGAAACCAGCTATATCCATTGGCTGGAAGATACAGAAGAATCCAAAATCCAAAAAGCTCTTGGCAAGGCCTTACCAGATTTCAACATCTTAATTGGCAATGTAAACCAGACCTTCTCCCACTATGTGATCTATGGGGATCGGGGTAATCGGCCGGGGCAGTATTTCATCTATGACAAAAACCGCAAAAGATTACGCGCCCTACCACCCCAATATCCAAAACTCAGCAATGTCGAGATGGGCGATATTTTTGTCACCTCCTATGAATCCAGAGATGGGTTGGAAATCCCGGCCTTTGTCACCCTGCCACCGGGGTATAAAAACATGGAAGATGCGAAAAACTTACCCTTTATCATCTACCCCCACGGCGGCCCACAAGCGCGCGACTATGCGGGATTTGATTTCATCGCTCAATTCCTCGCCTCCCGCGGCTATGGTATTTTGCAAATGAATTTCCGTGGCTCTGATGGCTATGGCAAAGAGTTTAAAGAAGCCGGCAAAGCCCAATGGGGCCAAGCCATGCAGGACGATATTTCCGACGGTGTCGGCTGGTTGATTGAAAATGGTTGGGCTGATGCAGATCGCATCGCCATTCTTGGTGGCTCTTATGGTGGTTATGCTTCTCTCGTAGGCGCCATGAAAACCCCTGAGCTATATCAATGCGCCATTAGCCTCGCAGGGGTTAGCGACCTGCCGCAACTTTTGCGCGATGCCAATAAATTTTCCGGCGGCAAATATGC
>JALWRV010000142.1 GCA_027080545.1 Parvularculaceae bacterium | reverse complement strand
GGAAAATGCAGCACGGTTCTGATTACCGGTGAAAAAGCGGTGGTGAGCAGTCGATTGACCGGATTTTTATGCTCTGGGGTGATTTTGCCACGCACCAGATAGCCGATCAAAATAGGCACTACCGTTACCGACAACAAGGTCGCACCTGCCATAGCGTAGGTTTTGGTAAACGCCAGTGGCTTGAACATCCGACCTTCTTGCGCTTCCAACGCAAAAATCGGTGTAAAGCTTAAAGTGATGATCAAAAGGGAAAAAAACAAAGGTGGTCCCACCTCGACGCAAGCCTCGGTGACCGCGCGCCAATGTTCTTCCTTAGTCAACTTTTTTCCTTCAAGCCTTTTGTGGACATTCTCAATCATTACAATGGACGCATCCACCATCGCCCCCACCGCAATCGCAATACCGCCTAAAGACATAATATTGGCATTAATGCCTTGCGCGTTCATCACAATAAATGCTGCCAAAACACCAAGCGGTAGACTAAGAGCCACCACCAGGGCCGAGCGCAAATGAAACAAAAATACCGCACAGACCAGGACCACGATTAAAAACTCTTCCAGCAATTTTGAACTGAGCGTTTCAATCGCTCGCTCGATCAGGCTGGAACGATCATAGGTGGTGATGATCTCTACCCCTTCCGGCAAGCTCTTTTCCAAGGCTTCCAGTTTAATTTTGACATTTTCAATCGTTGCCAAGGCATTTTCACCCCACCGCATGATGATCACGCCACCAACCGCTTCGCCTTCACCATTCAACTCGCCAATACCCCGGCGCAATTCTGGCCCGAGACGAATTTGTGCAACATCGCGCAACAAAACCGGTGTTCCATTGGTCGGCGTTTTCACCGGAATATCACGAAGGTCATCAATCCCTTCCACATAGCCGCTAACCCGAACCATATATTCCGCCTCGGCCATCTCGATAACCCGGCCACCAGATTCCATATTTCCCCGTTGGATGGCTTGAGAGATCATCGGCAAAGTCAAATCATAGGCCCGCAATTTTACCGGATCGATAATAACCTGATATTGCTTGACCATGCCGCCGATCGTGGCAACTTCTGACACACCTTTGACAGTCTGCAATTCATATTTCAAGAACCAGTCCTGCAAGGCGCGCAAATCTGATAAATCATGCTTGCCGGTGCGATCAATCAACGCATATTGGAACACCCAGCCGACCCCGGTGGCATCTGGTCCCAATGCGGGGCGGGCATTATCCGGCAATGAGGGCGCTACTTGCGAAAGATATTCCAACACCCGCGAGCGCGCCCAATAGAGATCTGTGCCTTCATCAAAAATAATATAGACATAAGAATCATTGAAAAAGGAATAGCCCCGCACGGTTTTAGCACCCGGCACCGCCAACATGGCGGTGGTTAGCGGATAGGTGACCTGATCTTCCACTACTTGTGGTGCCTGACCGGGATAGGTTGTCTTGACAATAACTTGCACATCGGAAAGGTCTGGCAACGCATCCAGCGGTGTCGATTTGAGGGATAAATAGCCAAACCCAGCCAACATCAACGCCGCTAAGATAACCAAAAAACGGTTATTTATGGACGCCCGAACAATGGTTTCAATCATTGCGCATCCTCCAGCTTCATGGCTGAACCGTTCATCAAGACCGCACCGCCATCATTCGCCTCAGCCTTGTTTTCCAGCGCAAGGGCGCCCTCCTCCATGCTCCCCTCACCTGCCATATTCATGTTCATATCCATCTCTCCCATTTCGTCACCATTGGGAGCGCTGAGCCGTAATAAGGCCGGGTCCAGAGAGGCTTCTGAGTCGATCAGAAATTGACCGGAGGTTACAATCCGTTCGCCAGAGTTCAGCCCTTTCAAGATTTCCACCTTGCCGCGCGCTTCGGTACCGGCCACCACCCGAGCGGGTCGAAAGCGCCCCTCGCCAAGCGCCAATATAACCCGATCACCTTTTGAGGTTCTGATTAAGGCTGAAGCGGGAATGGAAACGACCGGTTTTGTGGTCTCATCCATGATCGAAACCCGCGCAAACATGTTGGGTTTCAAACGGCCATCTTCATTAGAAAAGCGGGCCCGCACCCGAACCGTGCGGGTTTCACTCACCGCTGTCGGATAGATATAATCAACCACGCCTTGCCATTCTTCGCCGGGATAGGCTGCTAATGTCATTACCGCCTTTTGCCCTACTTCCAGATCTGCCGATTGATTCTCAAACACGTCAGCGATTAGCCATACATGGGTGAGATCTGCTAATTGCATGGCGGTGTTGCTGGGCTTTAAGAACATGCCCTCGCGCACCATCAAATCCATCACAAAACCATCATGGGGTGCATAAACCGCCACCCGCCGTTTAACCTCGCCACTTTTACGCAAGCGTTTGATCTGGCCTTCAGTCATGCCCAGTGAGCGCAACCGCTCTTCACCAGCGCGGATGAAACTTTCGCGGCCAATTTTGACCGTTTGTAAATATTCCGATTGCGCTGTGACGAGGCTGGGGGCATAGATTTCAAACAAAATCTGCCCTTTGCGCACATTTTCTCCTTCTGATTCCACATAGAGACGCTCAACCCACCCTTCGGTGCGGGTGTGAATATCTGAACGCAATTCGTCATCGGGTCGAATGGTGCCCAAAGTTTCAATCCCATGGGCCACGTGAGAGCGCATCACCAATTCAGTACGTACACCGATATTATTGACCACAGCCGGATTTATGCGCACCGAGGGTTCGTCGCTGCTGCCCTGATCATCCGCATAGACCGGAATTAAATCCATGCCCATGGGGGATTTGCCAGGTTTATCGGAACGAAAAGACGGATCCATCGGCGCTTGCCAATAGGCTATCTCGCGCTCTTGAGTGCCCGCATTCCCCGTCGGGGTTGCACCGGCAACAGGCGCGAAATATTGGGCTGCGAAAAATCCTCCCGCCGCCGCCGCCACGATGAGCGCGCCAATGAAAATTTTAGAGTGAAAAGTCATGATGGGTCTCCATAAAGAAAGGTCAAAACGGCGCGCGCTTTTGCCCGCTCCACCGTCAGGCGAAGTCGTTTGGTCTCTGCATCCAGCTCGGCCAATTGGCTACGTATAAGTTCCGGAAAATCCGCCTGCCCCCCCGCATAAGCGTTTAGTGACGCTTCAGCGGTTTCCTCAGCCCGCATCACCACCGATTGATCATAAAGGGCGATGCGGTCTCCATAACGGGTCCAATCCTCATAGGTTCGATAAAGGGTGCGCTTCAAATCAAGCAAAAGCGCATCACGATCAAGCCGTTTGGCATTGCGCATTTGACGCGCCGCCGTCAGACGTTTGTCTTGGCGATTACCGGTAAAAAGAGGAACCGACAGGCTAACCCCGACACTGACAAAGTCTGGCCTGTTATCAGCCCGCATACCATAGCCCCCCTCAATCGCCCAGCTTGGACGATAGGCTTGACGCGCCAATTCAACGCCCGATTGTTCGATGGCGATACCCGCATCCAACGCCCGCACTTTGGGGTGCCGCACTAGGGCCTGCTCCATCAAGGCGAGGCTCGGGGCTTTTCCTTCGTTCGATAAGTTATTGGGGAAAGGCCGTTGCACGGCAGCGCCAATATAGCGAGCAAGCTCTGCATTGGCGCGATCACGGACCTGCTGCAAAGACTGGATGCGATCATCAAGAAGAGAAAGCTCCAACTCGGCCCGGAACACATCGGCACTGATCAATTTGCCTTGTGCAAAAGAAGCGCCCAACGCATCGATCAAATCATTGACGGCTTTTCGGGCCTCCCGCGTGAGAAGAATTTCTTGCTCCGCCTCATAGCGGTTTAACCATGCCAAACGTACTTGCAAAGCGATATCAAAGGCCCTGACCTCCCGCTTCATGCGCTCCAGTGCCGCTTCGGCCTGTCGTTTTTCCCGTTTCACCCGCAGGCTTTGTCCATTGGGCAATTCTTGGCGCAGGCCAAGGCGTATCTGCGTCATGGGTTCTTGAGAAAAATTAAAACTATCCACCGGAAAATTTTGTGCCATCGCACTGATTTTTGGATCCGATAGTTGACTGTCGGCAATGGCCAAGTTTTCTTTGGCGTCGGCGCGCGATTCAAATCGCGCCAAACTTGGTTCTTCTTGCGATATGGCCAAGGCCACCGCCTCGTCGAGGGTTAGGGGGGAAGGTTGTCCCCCCTCATTTTGGGCGTGGGCCGGGGCAAGAAAAACAACAAGCCCGGCCAGAGCGCTAATAGCGCCCCTCTTTTTTATCATCAACATGGGGTTTACTCGTTTAAACAGCTAACAGGGATCGATACATTCTTGCTCGAATGTTCGGTTTCAACTCTGGAAAAGAGCGAGAAGCTGTTTACGAGCGCGGGGGCGGTGGCTCATAGGAGAACACTGCCAGTGTCGGCCCTTCATGCCAACGGGCCCATTTGGGTGTTGGTAGTGCAATAATTGTAGTATGAGCAGGAGACACTGCTAGGGCCGGTAGCGCATTGCCACAACCCGTAGCACATGCCAAAGCACAATCACTTTGGTCATTCTTGCTATGACCAATAGCCATATTGTCGTCTTCACAGCAAACCTGCTCAGCCATCGTCCCATCAGCGCCTTCACCTTGCGCCATTATCATGGTCTCTCCACCCGCCATGCAATCCTGATCACCCTGGCCACTCACAGCCATGGCAGCACCCAAGCTCTGGGCCAGAGCCATGGAAAAGATTGCAGCCATGAGAGCAAAGATTTTCATAGTCTGGACGATAATACTCTACAGGTTAAAAATCAAAGAATCAGTGATCGACTCCTTGGCCATTGTGGCCAGACCATAGGCTATACACGCCCGGACCCACTTGATCTATATCAGTTTTTACTAAATTAAGCCTTTTGATGAAAAAAGATTAATTGGGTCGAAAATCATTTCCACCAAGAATAATTCTCATATTCAACTGGTTATCACTTTTTCTCAGACAAATTGACAAGCCGATTTTTGCGGGAGCATAGTCGCCTCAGAGAAAGACAATTTGTCTTGAGGAGAGGTTATGTTTCATTCACAGATTTCAACGCGCGCTTTTTGTCGCCTCATTTTCACACTTGTTTTTTCCTCTCTAACGTCCCCGGCTTTGGCTTTTTATGGAGGCGAAGAGGTGCCCAATGGTAATCCGTGGCACCATTATGATATTACCCGGCGGGCTGCCGCCGGTGATTATTGTTTCCTTGATCCTATCGTTTATACGGGGCGTGTGAGCGCTCCGGCGCGTTGCGTGTCACAAGGCAATAGCGCGTCTCGCGACCAAGCGACCAACAAGATTTATCTCGCGCACGCACCGGGGGGTGATCAATATGCGCCGGGCATTATCAAGCCATTATATCGCGGGGCTGGTTTTAGCCGTGATGCGGCACTGGCACTGGCTTGGCATGCGGATTGGGTCGATTCCTATCTCTATAATCCACTATGGTGGGCCAGCGCCTTCGATGGCAAGGGCGGAGCGGTTAAAAGAGCTATCGTCTCTGCGGCGACCTATGAAGATCTCGCCAAAGTGCATTTTGATGATTCCTTTTCCATTGACGAGATCAATGATGATTGGACCCGATATTCTGCCGGTACGGTTATCGGCCTTAATTTTTATGCCAGCGAGTGGGGTGAAATACAGCGAGAGATCATAAGCCTCAATGGACAAATAGCGACCGCGTCCAATCCCAGCCTCAAAGCATCCTTGCAATTAAAGCTGCTTGAAGCACAGGGGCGCGAGCGTGAGACCCTTCAAGCCGGGTTTAATATTATCGGGGTTTCCATGCATGCGCTGGAAGATTTTTACTCACACTCCACTTGGATGAATTACCCCCAGAGACGGCGCACCACATGGCTGGAAATGGCCCCGAATGTCAGGACCAATAGGCTTACCATGGCTGGGGCCTATGAAAAGCCAGCAAGCTCTGCTCCTGTATTTCATGGTGATTATGCCTTTGCCTGCTCTCTTTTAAATCGCAAGGCGGTGAGTGCTGTATTAAAACCTGCCTGTTCGGCTCTGTCCCCAGCGCAGAATATGAAGGTCTGTAAGATGCGTCGCCAATGCGACGGTGCGCAAAAAGTGGATATTCGTACTTTTGGGGAACAATTTGGAAATCTTATCTATCTCAATCCTGTAGGCATCAATCTCGATAACACGATCTTTGCTCGTTTGGGTGGCCACAAACGCGGTATTTTAACCGAGGCGGGGCGTTTTGCCCCGGGCCAAGCCGTTGGACTGATTGATCGACAATATTGTCCTTCGATTATTAACCGCAAGAAAAAGGGGCCCGGCGCACGCATTGATTGCGTCACAGGACCACAAGCCGATGCCCGTCTCTTATTCGCCACCAGTAAAGATTTGGCTATTCGCGCAGTCACCGAGTGGCTTTTATTATTGGAAAAGGAAATGGCAAATACAGGCAATAGCGCCTATTGGAATGCGTTAAAAAATTATCGTAACACCATGCCCCATGAGCAAAAAGCCCGCGAGCGACAATATGAAAATTATGCCCGCTTTCCCTATATGTTTCTTACCGCTGGCCCCTATCCTGGCAGCGCCCGCGAAAGCAGTTCCGGCTATTATCTACGACTTGATATTACCACCTCAAACCAAAAGCTTTCCGGTACCGATGCTGATATTTATGCCATCGTGAACGGCGAAGAATTTCCACTTGATTATATGCCCACACAATATGATGAAGAGACGGGCGAAGGCCGGGTGACTGCTTTACAAAGGGCTTTTTCCTATAATGATTTTGAAAAAGGCAAGCACACAATCTATATGGTCGGGCCTTTTAAGACCATGCCCCGAACTATCCGGCTGGAAAATCGTGCAACCAAAGCCAAAAAAATCATGAAGGCACTCGGCAAGGAACTGAAAGATGGCTTTAAACGTGTTGGCTTCAAACTGCGTGATGCCGCCCTGACCATCATTGGGGGACATGCGGATTTTGTCGATACGCAAATTGATTATTGGGATCGCGACGAGCTGGACCAAATTATTGCCACGGGGGGTCATCGTCTTCTTACTTTTGATGGCGGTAAAGAAGGCTTGTTTACCTTTGATATTCTTGTTGAGCGCACAAGCTGGGCGGGGCAAGGCTATTATGAAGACTGGAAACAATATCGCATCTCGATCAAGCGAATGAATTGTATTAAAGAATCTAAAAATGATCGTGGATCAAACTCTGATGAGATTTTTTCGCTTTGGACCCTGTCCCTGCTCTCTGAAGACAGCAAACAAAGCCATCGCACCCGAGTCTATAATGATGTCGATAGAGGCGAATATCGGGACATAAATTATAGTTTCAATGTGGTGAATATTCCGCCTTTGGGTGGCGTTGTGCTTGCGGGAC
>JALWRV010000141.1 GCA_027080545.1 Parvularculaceae bacterium | reverse complement strand
GGATAGACCCCATGAAATTTACATTTGCCGCCTTCTGCTTTCTCTTGGTTTTGGTTTTAGGCCCGGCCATAATGAGCCCTGCCAAGGCACAAGCCACCGCCGATGAAATGGCGGGGTTTGAGGCACGCCAGCAATTATTGATTGATCTGGCAGGCACTTTGGGGGCGCTGCATGAGCTACGAAAGCTTTGCTATTATTATGATCGCCCCAACCTATTTCGTGATCGAATGAAAGAATTAATAGCCTTGGAAGAACCGGCACCGGCAACCCAAGACAAAATGATCAATGCTTTCAATAGTGAGCGGCGCAAAATTGAAAACCGTTTTGACTTTTGTGATGCGGAGGCAGAGTTTGAATTACAACGCCTAGCCAAGGCGGGCCAAGAACAGGTAGCCGCCTTGAGCAAGCCCTTCACCCCCCTAGAAGATTATGATTATTATCCGGGGGTTGAGACCGTTGACGGGGTCACCGTCTATCGGCCCAGACCGCGCGATAATGACTAAATTTTACAATGTTTCCTGAAACCGTATTGGGGCGCCTGCAGGCTCGCCGATAAGAGCGCCTTCCCACATCACACGATGCCCTCGAATGATTGTGCCAATCGGCCAAGCGCTTACTTCCAATCCATCAAACGGGGTCCAGCCACATTTAGAGGCAATCCATTCACCCCTTATAATATGTTGGGCCTTCATATCGACGATGGTGAAATCCGCGTCATAGCCTTTTGCTATGCGCCCTTTGCCTGCAATTTGAAAAATCCGGTTTGGGCCATGGCATAATAAATCCACAAAACGCGCTAGGCTCAAGCGTCCAGCCTTCACATGCTCCAACATCACCGGCACGATGGTTTGTACCCCGGGCATGCCAGACGGTGATTGCGGATAGGGTTTTTCCTTTTCGGCCAGTAAGTGCGGGGCGTGGTCTGAGCCACAAACATCAAAAATTCCTTCGCGCACCCCTTCCCATAAGGCCGCACGATGGGCCGCGTCACGAATGGGCGGATTCATCTGCGCCTTGCCTTTCAACCGATGATAGTCTTCTGGTCCTGCGAGGGTTAGGTGCTGCGGGGTTATCTCGGCCGTCGCAATATCTTTATGGGCTGCCAAGAGCGGCAATTCGTCGCCCGTAGAGATATGCAGCACATGAATACGGCGTCCGGTTTCGCGGGCTAGCGCCAATAATCTTGTGGTACATCGTAATGCCGCCGCGCTAGAGCGCACGTCCGGATGGCTCGACCAATCGCCTTCACGTGCCAACCCCTTATTGGCCCGCAACATTTCTTCATCTTCTGAGTGAACCGCCACCCGGCGCGATCCGTGGCGTAAAATCTCGCGCACCCCATCATCATCGGCCACCAGCAAATTACCCGTGGACGCCCCCATAAATATCTTCACCCCGCAAACCCCCGGCAATAACTCCAATGTTGCCAATTCGCGGGCATTGTCATGGGTTCCCCCCACATAAAAGGCATGATCGCACCACATACGCCCCTTGGCCCGAGAAAGCTTGTCCTCAATCGCGGCCTCATTCGTGGTTAAAGGCGATGTGTTGGGCATCTCAAAAAGAGCGGTGACCCCCCCCAACACGGCCGCTTTTGATCCCGAGGCCAGATCTTCCTTGGCCTCATTGCCCGGTTCACGAAAATGTACTTGGGTGTCAATAACACCGGGCAAAATATGCAAGCCCGTGCAATCAATAATTTCATCGGCGTCGCCATTGGCGCTGACCGACAGGCTAGCAATTTTACCGGCCCGCACCCCAATATCGCGCGCGGCCTCGCCATCATGGTTGACCACGAGGCCATTTTTGAGAATCAGGTCAAATTTTTCCGGCATAGGGCGCCTTTTGCTCAGGCTTCGGCCATCAGCGAAACTATCGCCCGGACAAAAGCCTTGTTAGGACTAAGGGGTCTGTTAAAACAAGCGACCCCATCAACGCCCCCCTTACCATCATTGGATGACAATATGAAGCATGGTGTGAATAAATCGCTTTTGAAAAGCCGCTCTCTTTTTGCCCTTACGGGCCCAGATGTAGAGGGCTTTCTGCAGGGGCTGGTCACACAAGATATGAAAAAGCTGACAGTTGGGGGAGCCGTTCATACCGGTCTGCTAACCCCACAAGGCAAGCTGGTTGCAGAATTTTTCATTTGTCGCGAGGCAGAACGTTTTATACTTGATTGTGCGTCCTTCATTGCGGACAATCTGGTAAAGAAACTCACCCTTTATAAATTGCGCGCCAAGGTGGCCATCACCAATATTAGTGAACAAATCTGTGTCACCGCTCTATGGCCTAGAGACGATGAGCCCATGCCCAATGAGGCTGTTCCTGACCCCCGCTTGGAAGCGTTGGGCTGGCGGATTTATGGCTCTCCCCCGAAAGGCAATTTCAATGAAGCGAGCGAAGATGATTATTGGCATTTTCTTATTCGCCAAGGCGTGCCTTCTCTTGGTATGAGTTTTGGGCCTGAACAATTTTTTCCCCTTGATGTGAATATGGATGTTCTCAACGGTATTTCCTACACCAAGGGCTGCTTTGTTGGCCAAGAAGTAGCAAGCCGTATGAAGCGCAAAGGCGACATTCGCAAACGCACCCTGATCGCCCGTGGGGACGGTCTTTATGCAGACCTCACCCTTGGCGAAGCGCTCACCGCAGGAGATGTTTATGGGGAGGACGAAAAAGCCAAACGTGTGATTGTCGGTAAAGTCTATGCCTGCACTGACAAAAACGGCCTATGTCTGGTGCGCCTTGATCGGTTGCAAAAAATTGGGGAAGTCCCTCTTTTTTGCAATGGGCAAAAAGTGGTGCTGATATGGCCTGATTATCTGAAAGGGTCTTAAATGATGGCTACGCTGAAACCTTGTTCTTGGGCACCGCGCGATGATGCGCTTTATGCCGATTATCACGATAATGAATGGGGGGTGCCCGAACGTGACCCCCGCGCCCTATGGGAAAAGCTGGTGCTGGATGGATTTCAGGCCGGGCTATCTTGGCGAACAATTCTCTACAAGCGCGATAATTTCCGTGCCGCTTTTAAGAACTTTGATCCGGAAAAAGTGGCCCGCTTTGGCAAGAGAGACATAAACCGCTTGCTCAAAGATGAAGGCATTATCCGCCACCGAGGCAAGATCGACGCGACCATTAAGGGAGCGCAAATTTGGCTTGATATGATGGAACGGGGAGAAGACTTTGCCGATTTTATCTGGGCCTATGTGGACCATGAGCCCCTACAGCCGAAGCGTCAAAAAATGAAAGATATTCCCGCCAAAACCGCCCTTAGCGAACAAATCGCCAAAGACCTAAAAAAGCGCGGCTTCAATTTTTGCGGCCCCACCATTGTCTATGCCTTCATGCAAGCGGTGGGCATGGTCAATGACCATATCGTCACTTGTCCACAGCATAAGAAGGTTGCGAAGCTAGCCTAATGAGCGCAAAACGGTCACGCATTTGTTTATCTTGAACCACAGGAAAGTCTATGTCCGCGTCCCCTGCCCGCATCATCGCCACCGGCCTGTTCACCCCAGATCAAACCATCAGCAATGAAGAGCTTGTACAAAGCTATAATGATTGGGTTGATCAATGGAATGCCGCCAACCCCAATGAGCCCCCGAAAGAACATTCTTCGGCGGCCTTTATTGAAAAAGCCTCAGGGATAAAGGCCCGCAATGTGCTCGATAAACAGGGTATTCTCGATATAAATCGTATGCGCCCGCATCTACCGAAACGGGGCGATGATGAGCTATCGATCATGGCCGAAATGGGGGTTAAAGCCGCCCGCGAAGCCATGGAGAAGGCGGGGCTTACCGCCGCCAATATTGACGCGGTTATTTGCGCTGCTTCTAACATGCAACGGGCCTACCCGGCCATGGCCGTGGAAATACAAGACGCGTTGGGCATTGACGGCTTTGGCTTCGACATGAATGTCGCTTGTGCCTCGGCGGCTTTTGCCATCGAAAATGCTGTCGGACTCATTCGCAATGGGGCCAAACGTGTTTTGTTGATTAACCCGGAGATTTGTTCTGCCCATCTAAACTTTCGTGACCGCGACGCCCATTTTATTTTCGGTGATGTGGCAACGGCCATGATTGTCGAAGCCAATGAGGGCGACCCCCAAGGTGAGAGCTGGGTCATTCGTGATACACGCCTGAAAACTAAATTCTCCAACAATATCCGCAATAATTTTGGTTTTTTGAATCACACCTCGGATGAGTTGGATATATCAGACCCCAACACCGATAAGCTGTTCCGACAAGAAGGGCGTAAAGTGTTCAAAGATGTGGTGCCGATGGTTTCTAAAATGATCAATGATCATCTCGCCGATAATGGCTTGAGTGGTGATGATATTGAGCGGCTGTGGCTGCATCAGGCCAATCTGGCAATGAACATGTTTATTGCCAAAAAAGTTCTGGGCCATGATCCTTCTGCCCAAGAAGCCCCCGTGGTTCTGGACCGCTATGCCAACACCTCGTCGGCCGGATCGATCATCGCCTTCCACCTACACAGAGACGATTTACCCACAGGCACGCTTGGGGTGATTTCCGGTTTCGGGGCCGGCTATTCCGCCGGATCAGTAATTGTTGAACGGGTTGCTTGAGGCGTCATGGCCAAAGCAGACACAAAGCGCGGCACGGCACGGGCGTGGCAACGTATGCTCTCCGGGCGGCGTCTTGATATTCTCGACCCCTCGCCCATGGACATTGAAATTGAAGATATTGCCCATGGGCTAGCGCGCGTTGCCCGATGGAATGGACAAACAGTGGGTCCTCTGGCTTTTAATGTCGCCCAGCATTGTCTCATCGTCGAAGAATTGTGTGGGCGCATCAAGCCGGGCTGGCCAGCAAAATGGCGCCTTGCGGCCCTGCTCCATGATGCGCCGGAATATGTTATTGGGGATATGATCTCTCCCTTCAAGGCGGTATTGGGGGGGCGCTATAGTGCCGTAGAAGAAGGGCTGGAACGGGCGATCCATCTGCGCTTTGGTTTACCGGCGCAACTCCCCGCCACTATCCACAACACCATCAAACGCGCTGACCGCATTTGTGCTTTTTACGAAGCGGTACAATTAGCCGGATTTGATGCGACTGAAGCCCGTAAAATTTTCGGTCCACCACGTCTCACCCAAACGGTCGAAATCAAAATACTCTCCAGCAAGCAAGCACAATCGCGCTATCTTGAACGGTTTGATGCGCTATTAGCGCAAATGTGACGCCCCCACCCTTGTTTTATTGGCCCATCGCAGGCCACACTGAGATGCCATGATTTTAATATCGCCTCTCGACCAAGTTGCCCATGCGCTTTCCCGCTACCATCCCGGTAGCGTGATTTCGGTGTTGGATGACAAGAACAAGTTGCCGGATATTGCCCCCCTGCCGCATCTGGCCATCAGCCTTTCCATGGCCGATGCCACGCTCGCCCCTTGCGAGCAGACCCAAGACCCGCTGACTTGCCATGTCCGCGATATAGTCCAATTTGCCAATCGCCATGATTGGCGCACGCCTTTGCTCGTCCATTGTCAGCTTGGTTTGTGTCGGTCTCCGGCTGCTGCCTATGTGATTATGTGTGCCCTGAGCCAACCGGGCAGCGAAGAGGCCCATGCGCAAAGTCTCAGCCGTGCCAGTACCGGTATTGACCCCTGCCTCACCCTCACCAGCGCTGCCGATAAATGGCTGCAAAGGGATGGCGCCATGATCGACGCCATTGCCTGCATGGATTGCGGCCAGACCCGAAATCGTGGTGAAATAGCTGAAATCCCATTCACCCCGACGGTTTCTTTCTAAAGCCGTCCGACTCTGGCTTTTCTGTCCATGGCTAAAATCACCCCTTCTGCAACCGTCGTCATCGGTCTGAATGCGGTTTTGGTCGCTGTAAAGGAAGCCCGTCCGCTGGTGCTCTGCATCAAGCGCGGCGATGATTGGGCCTTGCCCTATGGGCGTTTTAATCCGGCGCGCCATCGCACCTTTGAAATAGGCCTGCGTGATCTGGTTGAACAGCAAACGCGGCTTTCTCTGGGCTTTGTTGAGCAATTATACACGTTTGGCGACAAGGGGCGTGAATCGCCCTCTGCGGTTATTGCAGAAGGCGGCCATGATGACCGGATTATTTCGGTTGGCTATCTCGGTCTCATTCCATCACCGCAAGCCCCTTCAGAACCGAAGGCGGCCTGGCGCAACTGGTATGAGTTTTTTCCCTATGAGGATTGGATAGGCCATGACCCACGGGCGGCTTGTGCCGCCTTTTTGCCTCCCTTGCAAAAATGGGCCAAGGGTGGGGAGAGCCCCGCTAATATTACGGAGCGTATGGGCCGAGTGCAGCGGGCGTTTGGGCTTGCTCATAATCGATGGGAAGAAGAGCGCTGTTTGCAACGCTATGAGTTGCTCTATGAGGCGGGGCTGGTGCAGGAAAGTTGGCGCGATTCCGGCAAAAGGCCCCCCACCCAGATCGAGGGATTGTTAGGGCTTACCGGTCGCTCCATGGCTTCAGACCACCGGCGCATAGTAGCCACGGCTATTGGCCGGTTGCGGGGCAAGCTGCGCTATCGACCCGTGATTTTTGATCTGATGGCAGGCGAGTTCACTTTGCTTGAATTACAGCGAACGGTGGAAGCGATTATCGGTTTTCCCCTACACAAACAAAATTTCCGCCGTGGTATCGAAAATTCCGGCTTGGTGGAAAAGACCGATCGGGTCGCCAATGCTGGTTCCGGTCGCCCGGCCGCCCTGTTTACCCTCAACCGTTCCGCCACCGAACGAGAAGATTTTCGCGATCGCTCCATACAAGGGCTGACCCTGCCCCGTTGGCGTGGTGAATAGCGCCGTACCGCCCCCTTACATATAGGCTAAATAATGCTAAGGCCAAAGACGGCATCAAGGCCCCATTCTGTTGGGCGGGCCTGTTGGACAGGGACAATGAAATATACGCTGAAAGCCAGATTGCAATTATGGCTCCGCCATATTCGCAAACGTGCCCGGGGGGTCGCCAATCCACGCCTGTGGATTGCCGCCGCGCTCACCGGCCTCATGGTCGGATACGGGGTTATCGGCTTTGTCATGGCTATTGAGGCCCTGACCAAATTTTTCTTTGGCACCTCACCGGATATGATGGCCACCGGCCTGCATAATGCCAATGGGTGGCGCACCTTTTTTGTACCCATAGTTGGCGCGGTGCTGGTCTCTTTGCTTCTCATTCTAGAGCGCCGGTTGCGTTTTTTTCCGCAAGCCCGCTGCATGGGGGTTGCCGAGGTGATCGAGGCGCGGGCCGGACCGCCGGGCCATATGTCTTTTCGGGGCGGTATTCTCAATACGCTCATCACCGCCCTGGCGCTTGGCTCTGGCGCCTCA
>JALWRV010000140.1 GCA_027080545.1 Parvularculaceae bacterium | reverse complement strand
AATTTCTATCTATTCGGAGTATCACCCCCATGAATAAATTACCCCTTTTGGCCACCAGCCTTCTTGTTTTTTCCGCCCTTTCGGCCTGTTCCGCCCAATCAGACACTGCCACTGAACAAGCCAATGCGGCCTCAACCCCTGCCGTTGAAACGCCGCGCGCACAAAGCGCCCCATCTGCCTTGGCCAACCAAGAAAAAGACCATTGGTTCACCCTCGCCGAAGAAAGCCTCCAGGCCAATCTGGCTAAACAGCCCATTAAAGGTCCGGCTAAGAATGTCATTTTGTTTATCGGCGATGGCATGGACCCCACCACCATTACCGTCACCCGCATCTATGATGGACAAACAAAAGGTCTCTCCGGGGAAGGCAATATTCTAAACATGGAAAAATTGCCTCACCTCGCTTTGTCAAAAACCTATTCCGCCAGCACCCAAACCCCTGATAGCGCCGCAACCGCTTCGGCAATGATGACCGGCTATAAAATCCGCACAGGGGCTATCAATGTCAGTGACAGCGTGCCGGTGGGTGATTGCGAAGCAGGCTTGGCGGCGCCTCTTGCCAGTCTTGGTGAACTTGCGGAACAAGCTGGCCTCTCAACGGGTATTGTCTCAACGGCGCGCCTCACCCACGCCACCCCGGCCGCTGTCTATGCCCATGCTGCCACCCGCGATTGGGAAAGCGATGCTAATTTACCCGATGGCTCCCCTTGCAAAGATATTGCCCGTCAATTTGTAGAATTCGCCTATGGGGATGGCATTGATGTTGCCTTGGGCGGGGGGCGACGCGCCTTTTTACCCCGCGAGCAAAATGATCCAGAATATGAAAATAAAAAGGGTAGCCGTGGCGACGGGCGTAATTTGGTTACGGAATGGCTCAATCAAAAACCGGGGAGCGCCTATGTTTGGAACAGCGAACAATTTAATGCCCTGCCCGCTTCCACCACCCGGCTTCTTGGCCTGTTTGAACCAAGCCATATGCAATATGAAATGGATCGTGCCGATGATGGTGCTGGAGAACCAAGCCTTGCGGCCCTAACAGGCAAGGCTATCGATATTTTGTCCAAAAATGATAAGGGCTATTTCCTGATGGTCGAAGGAGGGCGCATTGACCATGCCCATCATGCGGGCAATGCCGCGCGCGCCATTCAAGATGCCCAAGCGTTTGACAGAGCCATCGGCACCGCTCTTGCCAAGGTTGATCTCAATGACACGCTCATTATTGTCACCGCTGATCATGGGCACACATTGACTATGGCGGGCTATGCGCAATTGGGAAACCCCATTCTCGGTATTGTGGTGGTGCCGCAGCCCAATGGCGATCCTGTGGGCGATGAGGCCCCTTATAAGGCAAGCGATGGCAAGCCCTATACCACCCTCGGCTACGCCAACGGGCCGGGCTCCACCTATCATGGATCGGGCGATCACTCAGAACGCCCAGCCCTCACCATGGAAATGGCCTTGGACCCAGACTTTAGACAGCAATCGCTGGTGCCCTTGCGCTCAGAAACCCATGGGGGCCAGGATGTGGCTATTTTCGCCGGCGGCCCGGATGCCTATCTGTTCGACGGCGTGGTCGAGGAGAATTATATTTTCCATGTCATCAACCACGCCCTTGGTCTACGACAACAGACAGACGAAACAGGCAAATAAGTCTCTCTTCCAACAAACTCTCGTCACCCTTGCGAAAGCAGGGGTGACGAGAGAAGGATGTCAACTCATTTCTTCTTGGATGAGGATAACCGCGAAGGATGGAGAAAATAAACCTCGTCATCCCGTGCGCATT
>JALWRV010000139.1 GCA_027080545.1 Parvularculaceae bacterium | reverse complement strand
CCAATAATCAGTTCGCGCTGGCCACGCCCAATCGGGATTAATGCATCAATTGCTTTAATGCCGGTCTGTACAGGTTCATGCACAGATTGGCGCGGGATAATCCCCGGCGCCTTGACATCCACACGGCGGCGCTGCTTGGCCTTGAGCGGCCCTTTGCCATCAATCGGCTCGCCGAGCGCATTGACCACACGACCCAAAAGCTCTTTACCAACCGGAACGTCCACAATCTCGCCAAGACGCTTAACCGTATCGCCCTCTTTAATTCCTCGGTCTTCGCCAAAGATAACCACGCCGACATTGTCGCTCTCAAGGTTAAGCGCCATACCTTTGACACCCCCCGGAAACTCAACCATTTCGCCGGCACCGACACTGTCCATGCCGTAAACACGGGCAATCCCGTCACCGACCGACAGCACCTGACCGACATCGGACACTTTGGCTTTAGAGCCATATCCCTTGATTTGCTTCTTCAATATGCTTGAAATTTCAGCAGCGCGAATATCCATAATTTTCCTCTTTCGGCAAAGAGCCTCTTGTTAAATTCTTCTCTTCTAAGCGTCTTTTAGAGCCAGTGTCAGCCCCTCAAGTTTTGTCTTTAAGCTTGCGTCATAAAATTTTGACCCGACCTGAACTGAAAACCCGCCCAAAAGCTCCGGATCAACATCCGTTTCAATGGCCACACCCTTACCCAGCGCCTTTTTCAAAGTGTTGGCAATGGATGTTTTTTGTGCGGCTGTCAGCTTTTTGGCAGAGCGCACAAAGGCGGTTTCCTGCCCGCGTTTTTCAGCTAGCATTTTCTTGAAAGCCATTATCATTGACGGTAATTCCCCGGCCCGTCCGTTCATAGCGACCGTGCCCAGAAAATTCCCAACCAAATTGCCAATTTTGGCCTTTTTGGCTAGCGCCAGCAAGGCTTTGGCTTTATCGGAATCAGAGACAATCGGACTTGCTGCCAGTGCACCAAGCTCTGAACTCTCGGCAAAAAGCCCGTCCAATGCCTTTACATCTTTCTCGACCGCCTTCAGCCCCCGGCTCTCTTCGGCCAGCAACAAAAGCGCGCCAGCATAGCGCGATGCCAGCTCGCTTGGGACTTCATTCATCATTTTGCGTGCATTCGACATGCAGTATATCCGTAGTTTTGCCAATTTTCACCCAAGTCGCCCTGCGCGGCCTGCGGTAAAAACCAACGGGTAAATCTGTATTTTCGAGCGAACGCCGCCCAAAGAAAATCCGAATCGCGGAAGGCTTCCCCCGCTAATCGCGGCGCTCATAGCACGGGTTTTTTACCCTGCCAAGCACTGTTTTTCAGGTTTTGTCGCATTAAACAGAAGTTAGGCATACAATAAAATAATCACCAACACAGGCACCAAGTTTAATTCCGAAAGCAAACGTCACATGAACCCTTGCGGATCAATATCGATGGTGAATCTTGTGTGCGCCGGGATTTTCAACCGCATTCGCCAGCTGGCCATATAGCGAGGCAGATTTACCCCTGCATCTGCCCGTACCAATAGGCGGCGGCGATGACGGCCGCGCAGGATGGAGATGGGGGCTTCGCTTGGGCCGAAGATTTCTATGCCGTCCGCACGCGGGGCGGCTTTTAATACCGCACGGGCAAAGTTGTCGGCCTGTCCGCTGTCAGGCGCAGCAATTATAATCGCCGCCAAACGCCCATAAGGCGGCAGACCCAGCAACTTGCGTATCTCCAACTCGGCGGCGATAAAGCGCTCGCGATCTCCGGCGGCCAAGGCTTGCAGAGCTTCATGTTCCGGCTGGTGCGTCTGGATTAAGGC
>JALWRV010000138.1 GCA_027080545.1 Parvularculaceae bacterium | reverse complement strand
GATACAGCTCTGACCAGACTGATAAAAGGCCCCGATAACCATACGGGCCACAGCATCATCCAAATCGGCATCTTCGTCAACGATGCAGGCGGCGTTGCCACCGAGTTCGAGTACGACGGGCTTCTTCCCGGCCTTGGCCTTGAGCGCCCAACCAACAACAGGAGAGCCGGTAAAGCTGAGAAATTTAAGACGGTCGTCTTCCGTAAACAATGCAGCACCATCACGCCGGCAGGGCAAAATGGAGAACGCCCCTTCTGGCAAATCGGTTTCCGCGAGGACTTCGCCGATAATAATCGCACCCAGGGGTGTAAGGCTCGCAGGCTTCAAGACAAAGGGGCACCCTACCGCCAATGCAGGGGCCACTTTGTGGGCCGCAAGATTCAACGGAAAATTAAAAGGCGAGATGAAGGAGCAGGGTCCAATGGGAACGCGCTTCGTCATGCCGGTATAGCCATGGGCACGGGCGCTCCGATCCATGGAGAGGACTTCACCGCCAATATCCACAGAGAGCTCCGCCGCTATTTTGAAGGTATCAATGAGGCGCGAGACTTCGCCCCGGCTATCCTTGATCGGCTTGCCGCCCTCAATACACAGGGATTGGGCAAGTTCTTCAGCCCGCTCTGTAAAACGTTTCACGCAATGCTCCAGGACCTCCTGGCGCTTGTACGAAGGCATGCGGCGCATAGGCCCGTCGGCTTCAACAGCCTTGGCGATGGCGAAGTCAATGGCCGCTTCATCCGCCATGGCTACACGGGTAGCCACCTTCCCGGTGTATTTATCGATAACTTCCAAGTCGGTATTGGGTTGTACCGGCTTATTCGCCAGGTAGTAGGGATAGGATTCTTTCAACATAGCCGGTTTCTCCCTGGTTGGTAGTTTGCTTCACAAGAGATGCTGTCAAAAACAAGAGGATTCAGTTGTACGTGTTAACGAGGGCGATAAACCCTGGATCCAGTTCAGCTACTTAAACGATAATCTGTAGTTGTTCGGTTAATCGGTCGTTTTCTCGATAGTCGATGGGCAAGGCCAGCAGGGTGGGCTTATTCATCGAGAAGGCCTCTTCGATAGCGGCAGCCAGATCGCGGGACTTGTCCACGTACATGCCATGAAAGCCGAAGGCTGTTGCCAGTTGTTCGAAGTCTGGGTTCCCAAAAGACAAACTGGTATGTTTGTCGAATTCGTTCTGCTGCTTCCATTTGATCAGGTTGTAACCATTGTCTACCCAAACCATAACCACAATATTCAGGTTGAGTCGCACCGCCGTTTCCATTTCCTGTACGTTCATCAGGAAACCACCATCACCACAGATGGCCATCACCCGTTGATTCGTATGAACCAGTTTGGCCGCAATTGCACCGGGCAGGGCACAGCCCATAGAGCAGAAACCATTGGGGATGAGACAGGTGTTTGGCTCATCGCACTGGTAATACTGGGCGATCCACATTTTGTGCGAACCCACATCGCTTAAAACGATATCTTCGGGCCCCATTGCTTCCCGCACATCCCAAAGCACCTTCTGGGGGCGGATGGAACCATCCGTATCATCGTCCTTGTGTTCCGAGAAAAGCGTGAGCATCGCCTCGCGGGTCTTTTTCTGTGCGTCCAGTTCGAAGCACATTGGCGTGGCACGGAGACGTTCATTCAACATCCACAGCGTATGGGCTGTATCACCGACCACCTCGGCATCCAATTCGTAGTGGCTGTCCACCGCTGCGGGCAAGAAGTCAATATGAATGCTTTTCTTGCTACCGGACTTGTTCCAGACGCTTGGGTGATACTCCACCAGATCATAGCCCACCGTGA
>JALWRV010000137.1 GCA_027080545.1 Parvularculaceae bacterium | reverse complement strand
GCTCAAGCCCATCGTCGGTTGGGGGCGCAGGTCACATTGGTCGAGACCCGTACCATCATGGCTAAAGATGATCCGGAATTGGTGGCGATTGTGCGTGAGAAATTGTTGGCGGAAGGGGTGCAACTCATTGAAGGCGCAATGGTCAAAAAAGTCTCGAGCAAAAAGGCGGGGCTCACCCTGAGCTTGTCCCGGGATGGTAAGTCGGAGGAGATTGACGGCACCCATCTGTTGGTTGCTACCGGTCGCCGGGCCAATGTGGATGGGTTGAACTTAGAGGCGGCGGGTATTGAATATTCGCCACGCGGTATCAAAACAGACAAGAGATTGCGCAGCACCAATAAGCGTGTTTTTGTGGCGGGTGATGTTGCGGGGGGGCGGCAATTTACGCATGTGGCTGGCTATCATGCGGGGATTATCGTGCAAAATATGCTGTTTAAAATGCCGGCTAAGAACAGGGAAGAAATTGCGCCCTGGGTGACCTATACGGATCCGGAACTGGCGCATGTGGGCATGAATGAAGCTATGGCCAAGGAGGCTGGTATTTCATACACAATTGCGCGCTGGTCTTTTGAAGAAAATGATCGTGCCCAAGCGGAATATGCCACCAAAGGGTTGATTAAAGTGCTGGTCGGCAAGGGGGGCAAAATTATCGGCGCTTCAATAGTCGGTAAGGGGGCCGGAGATCTGATCGGTTCATGGGCTTTGGCCCTTGCCAACGGTCTTAAGATAAGGGCCTTTACCAATATGATAGCACCTTATCCAACCCTAGGGGAAGTTTCCAAGCGGGCCGCAGGGGCTTATTACACCCCGTCATTATTTTCCCAAAAGACGAAAATGCTGATAGGCTTATTGTCGATATTTGACTAGATGAGGCCTGACCAAGCAGGAGCCAATTTCGCGCGTGACGCAGCAGCCAGCAGATAAATCCAAAGCAACCATTTGGGCGCTACGCCATCGCTTGCCATTGAAACTTTTGGCGGTGACCATTTTTGGGGTTCTACTGGCGGAAATTGTTATATTCATCCCGTCGGTTGCCAATCATCGCAAGGAGCTTTTGCAACAGCGCATTGATGCGGCGCATATCTCTGCGTTGACCATGCAGGTCGTGCCCAGAGAAATGCTTACCCCTGAACGAGTGCGGGATATTTTTGCCACGGCGAACATTGAAGGGGTCGGGCTGTTTGATCGTGGGCGTAGCCAGTTGGTATTGGCGCCGGATCTCGACCCGTCGATCTCGTCGCGATTGGTATTTGTCAATTTGCAGAACCCTTCTCCGGTGCAATTGGTCAGTGATGCTATGGCGATGATGTTCTCGCGGGATAATCCATATTTACTGGTTCGCGGAGAGCCGACAAATATGGATGGGGTGATGGTGGAGATGATTATACAACGCCGCCCCATGCGATTGGCATTATGGCGTTATGCACGATCTATTTTCTGGCTTTCTCTGTTTGTCAGTATCATCGCTGCAGCCATCTTATATGTGGCGTTGCTGGCACTGTTCGTGCGCCCGATGATCCGTCTCACCGAAAATATGCAAGCGTTCCAAGAACATCCGGAAGACAGGTCAAAAATGATGGTGCCGACAAATCGGCGCGATGAGATCGGGGATGCCCAACGGGTTTTGGCGCGTATGCAGCAAGAGGTGCGCAATTCATTAAAGCAAAAAGAAAAGCTGGCAACTTTGGGAGAGGGCGTGTCGAAAATTTCTCATGATTTGCGGAATGTTCTGGCCAGCGCCGTGTTGATGTCTGACCGGCTGACAGCAAGCGATGATCCAAGAGTGCAAAAGTTAGCGCCGCGTT
>JALWRV010000136.1 GCA_027080545.1 Parvularculaceae bacterium | reverse complement strand
GTGCCCATTGGCACGGTGCCAATCTATCAGGCGCTCGAAAAAGTCGGCGGCGTGGCCGAAGACCTCACATGGGAAATCTTCCGCGATACGCTGATTGAACAGGCTGAACAGGGGGTTGATTATTTTACCATCCATGCGGGGGTGCGTCTGCCCTATATTCACCTGACCGCCGATCGCGTTACCGGCATTGTGTCACGCGGTGGCTCTATCATGGCCAAATGGATGCTCGCCCATCATCGGGAAAGTTTCCTCTATACCCATTTTGAAGAGATTTGCGATTTGATGCGGCAATATGATGTGTCGTTTTCTTTAGGCGACGGATTGCGCCCGGGCTCTATCGCTGACGCCAATGACCGCGCGCAATTTGCGGAACTGGAAACCTTGGGCGAGTTGACCAAAGTGGCTTGGGACAAAGGCTGTCAGGTGATGATTGAAGGGCCGGGCCATGTGCCCATGCACAAGATCAAAGTAAACATGGACAAGCAATTACGCGAATGCGGCGAGGCACCTTTCTATACGCTGGGGCCGCTGACCACTGACATTGCGCCCGGCTATGACCATATCACCAGCGGCATTGGCGCGGCGATGATCGGCTGGTTCGGCACTTCCATGCTGTGCTATGTGACGCCCAAGGAACATTTGGGCCTGCCCGACCGCGATGATGTGAAGGTCGGTGTGATTACCTATAAATTAGCGGCCCATGCGGCGGACCTCGCCAAGGGCCATCCGGCAGCGCAAGTGAGGGATGATGCCTTGTCGCGGGCGCGTTTCGAGTTTCGCTGGCAGGACCAGTTTAATTTGTCGCTAGACCCGGAAACCGCAAGAGATTTCCACGACCAGACCTTGCCCAAAGAAGCCCATAAGCTCGCCCATTTTTGCTCCATGTGCGGGCCCAAATTTTGCTCCATGAAAATCACGCAGGATGTGCGCGACTATGCGGAAGGGTTATCAGACAATGAGAAAAAGGCGCTTAATCTGGAAGCCAAGCAGGGCATGAAAGAGATGAGCGCAAAATATAAGGAAATGGGCTCAGCGCTTTATCTTGAGGCCGAAGCGGTGAAGAAGGCGAATGAGGGGCTGTGATTGTTATGGTTTGGTTTAACATAATTCAAGCTGTGCTGACTCTCGCCATCGGTGTCATCGTAGCCTATATTGCTTGGCAACAGTGGCAATTAAATCGTACGAAACATAGATTAGACCTTTATGATCGGCGGCTTAAAATCTACCAAGAGGTTAAGGTTTTGATCAATACTGTCGTTCGTTGCGGAGATGTTAGTAGTCAAGAGCTTATTAGTTTTATCTCGAATAGTTCAGAGGCCGATTTCTTATTTGGAGATGAAATAAAAGAATATATTGATGCGCTTTACAAAAAAGGCGCAGATCTTTCTGCGCTAACAAAGGGTCGCAAACATGCGGCTGATCATGGAGAACCACCGCATTATAATTATGAAGAGAATTCAAAAAAAATTTCTGAAATTTATTTGTGGTATGGGAAACAATTTGAAATCTCGTATGAAAAATTTTTACCCTATCTTAGTCTTGTGGAAAAAAATGCTGCGAGGCCAAAGGCAAAATAATATACCCCCCCCTCAATCCATTCGGGACTCATCCTGAGGAGCAAGGCGTTAGCCTTGCGTCTCGAAGGATGGCGTTGGGGTGCGGTATTTCTGTAAGAGACAGGCAGGGTTGCGAACTGGTGAGAGGGGTTGTTGAAGCTTGATCGTCTCAAGAAAGACGGATAAAGTAAATTCCTTTTATTTTATCGTGCAGCTTGAAGAAGTGACAAGGGTTTCTGTTTTGGAAAAGGAGATAGAGG
>JALWRV010000135.1 GCA_027080545.1 Parvularculaceae bacterium | reverse complement strand
AACCGTGCGCCGGGTGGCCAAGCTCGCCCGCATTGCCGAACCGGAAGAGCGCCTCGCCCCGCTGGCTGATGAGCTAAACGGCATTATGGCGTGGATAGAGCAATTAAATGAGGTCGATATTGAAGGGGTTGAGGCCATGGCGTCGACCGTCGATGCGACCCTGCCCATGCGCGAAGATATTGTCACCACAGATGAAACCGGCGGTGGCAAGCCGGAATTGATTGTCAAAAACGCGCCCAAAACCGAAGACCATTTCTTCGTCGTACCGAAGGTGGTGGAATAATGTCAGATCTTGCAAAACACTCTATCGCCGAAATGCGCGACGGGCTGAAGGCCAAAAAATTCAGCGCGGTTGAGCTGCTTGACGCCCATTTGGCGCGTATGAACGCCGCCAAAAGTTTGAACGCTTTTATCACCCCGACACAAGAACAGGCCAAAATCATGGCCAAGGCCAGCGACGAACGCCTTGCCAAAGGCGCGGGCGGCCCGCTGGAAGGGATCCCCCTTGGCATTAAAGATCTGTTCTGCACACAAGATGTGCTGACCACCGCCGGCAGCCATATTCTCGATGGGTTTGAGCCTCCCTATGAAAGCACGGTCACCAAACAGCTTTGGGGCGATGGGGCGGTGATGCTTGGCAAGCTTAACCTTGATGAGTTTGCCATGGGCTCGTCCAATGAAACCTCTTATTATGGCGATGTTATCAACCCATGGCGCCGCAAAGGCGATGATACAAAACTAACCCCCGGCGGCTCCTCCGGCGGGTCTGCGGCTTCTGTCGCAGCGCATCTTTGCGCCGGTGCCACCGCCACCGATACTGGCGGCTCTATCCGTCAGCCTGCGGCATTTACCGGCACTGTTGGGGTCAAACCCACCTATGGGCGGGTCTCCCGCTGGGGCATTGTCGCCTTTGCCTCCTCGCTTGATCAGGCGGGGCCGATAACCCGCACTGTGCGCGACAGTGCCATCATGCTCAAAAGCATGGCTGGCCATGACCCGAAAGATTCAACCTCCATCAATAGGGAAGTGCCCGATTATGAAGCGGTGCTGGGCCAAGGCATTAAGGGGCTCACCATTGGCGTGCCCAAAGAATACCGTGTTGAAGGCATGCCAGCGGAAATCGAAAAGCTCTGGCAACAGGGTATTGATTGGATGAAAGCGGCAGGCGCCGAGGTCAAAGAAGTCTCCCTGCCCATGACCAAATATGCCCTGCCAGTTTATTATATCGTTGCCCCGGCAGAAGCCTCGTCCAATCTTGCCCGTTATGACGGCGTTAAATATGGCTTGCGGGTTGATGGCAAGAGCATTGACGAGATGTATGAAAAAACCCGCGCCGAAGGGTTTGGCGATGAGGTCAAGCGGCGGGTGCTGATTGGCACCTATGTTTTGTCGGCGGGCTATTATGACGCCTATTATTTGCGCGCGCAAAAAGTTCGCAAGAAAATCTTCGACGAATTTCAAACGGCCTTTGAAGATGTTGATTTGCTGCTGACCCCATCCACCCCGTCGGCGGCTTTTGGTTTGGGCGAAAAAACCAATGATCCGGTGGCCATGTATTTGAACGATATTTTCACCGTCACAGCCAATCTCGCAGGCCTGCCAGGAATTTCTGTTCCCGCAGGTTTAGACGCGCAGGGCCTGCCTTTGGGGCTACAGCTCATTGGCAAACCGTTTGACGAAGAAACCTTATTTCGCGGCGCCGATGTACTGGAACAATCGGCAGGCTTTGACGCCGAACCAAATGAGTGGTGGGTGAAATGACAAAATCAAGAAAACTCCTGCAAGGGGCAACAGGCGATTGGGAAGTAGTTGTGGGCCTTGAG
>JALWRV010000134.1 GCA_027080545.1 Parvularculaceae bacterium | reverse complement strand
GGGCACGGCCGGTGTCTCCATCCGTGGCGGCGGCGATAACCCGCCAGACTATGGGGCCTGGGCCACCAATGGCTCGGCCCTGCAAATCAATTGGGAAGACGGCACCCAAGGCAATTGGACCTATGAGGTGTTTGAAGATTATAATGGCACGCCTACATTGGCTTTGACCACACAGGCGGGGGATACCTATTATTATCGCAAAATTGACTAGAGTTGTTTCGCGTTTCCGAAACGGATAACCACTATCTACTTATCCTGAAAACGCTCTAGGGGGATAAGTTTTTGATCGAATGCTGCGCCCCAAAATCATATTTAATGGTTTTGGGGCGCCTTTATGGCGCGTGTGCGGGTCTGGTCAAAAGCAAAGATGGGTGTAGAGTGGAGGCGGTATGGCCCTCGGCTGTCCCTACCGTCTGATGAGAATGTGCAAGGCCCATGTTTGAGACCATTGAAACCCCAAGGCTTGTTTTGGATAAAGATCGTTTGGCGCAAAATAGCCAACGCTTTCGCGCTTTGGCCGACAAACATAATATTCTTTTGCGCCCCCATTTAAAGACCGCCAAATCAGTTGATGTGGCCGCCATTGCCCTTAACGGGCGCAAATCTGCGATAACGGTTTCGACCTTGAAAGAGGCCGCTTATTTTGCGGCTGAAGGCTATGGGGATATTTTATATGCGGTGGGTATAACGCCTAATAAATTCGCCCATGCCAAGGCCATTATGGATCAATATAAGGGGTCATTGACCCTGCTTACGGATAATGTGGCGGTGACGCGGGCGGCCTGTGCCTTTGCCGAGCGTGAGCGCTGTGTCTTTTCCTTTTTGATTGAACTCAATAGCGGGGAAAATCGTGGCGGTATATTGCCCGAAAGTCCGGATCTTCTTGAGATTGCGCAAATTTTTGATGCTTGTCCTGCCATTGATTTTAAGGGCGTGCTGACTCATGGGGGCCATTCCTATGGCACGGATAGCAGAGCGGAAATTGCCACCATTGCCGAAGCGGAAAGACAGGCGGTCACCATCGCGGCCAAGCGCTTATCGGCCCTTTCCATTGCTTCGCCCATATGTAGCGTCGGCTCTACCCCGACCTTTTTATTGGGGCAATCATTTGCGGGCGTTACGGAAGTGCGCGCCGGGGTTTATATGTTTTTTGATCTGGCGCAATTTTCACGCAAGATTTGTCAGATAGAGGATATTGCCCTTTCGGTTCTGGCAAGTGTCATTGGCCATGCCCGGCAAGGCCCTGCGGTAATCATTGATGGGGGGGCTTTTGCCCTGTCTAAGGATGATAGCGCCAATCGCTTTTTGCCGGATGCGGGCTATGGCTATGTGTGTGATCCGGTGACTATGGAACGGTTGGAACATTTATCGGTCAATGAGGTGCATCAGGAGCATGGCACTATTCACCTTGAGGATGAGGCTTGGTTCGAGCGCCTGCCCGTGGGGTCGATGGTCCGTATCTTGCCTAATCATGCCTGCGCCACCGCAGCGAATTTTGACAATTATCTGGTGGTGGAAAAGGGGAGTATTATGGGTGAATGGCCCCGGGTCAATCGCTGGTAAGGCAGCATGGTTTGCCCTCAAATATTTCTAGCGCACCAATCCTTAGCGCATTAAGGCGTCGTCAATCAGCTTGACCATATTTTTAACCCCATAAACTTTGATGAAGGCACCCATACGCGGGCCCTCACTTTGCCCAAACACGGTTTCATAAAGACCGGTAAACCATTCACGGATATTGTCATAATCTTGCGTTTTGCCTGCATCAAAGACAGCCGTTTGATATTCGCCTTCTTCTGCCTCCTCCCCCAGCGCCAACAGGG
>JALWRV010000133.1 GCA_027080545.1 Parvularculaceae bacterium | reverse complement strand
CACCAAAGAGATTTTTGTTGGTGAAGTTAACTGGATAGGCGAGGGGGAAAG
This sequence comes from Parvularculaceae bacterium, assembly GCA_027080545.1. GTDB lineage: Bacteria > Pseudomonadota > Alphaproteobacteria > Caulobacterales > Parvularculaceae > S012-90. The sequence goes on along the minus strand of JALWRV010000133.1, from coordinate 1,782 downwards.
GGTGCCGGACGGGGTTAAAATTGCCGTCAAGGTGCGCTCCACGCGGCCTCCCAAGCCCGCAACGCTGAGGCGGGATGCCATCGGCGCGAAGATCATTCTTGATATGCCGGAAGAAGGGGTCGCCCCGGGGCAGGCGTGTGTTTTTTATAGTCCCGAGCCGCCTTTTCAACGCATACTTGGTGGTGGTTGGATTAAATCTACCCAACAGGCCTAGAGAATAGAGACGATCCCCGGATAGGCGCCCAAAGTAGCACCCAAAGATAGGCTATTGTGATGATCGCTTTGAGGGAGTGTCTTTCCTATCGGATCGACTTGCTATTGGGTGAGTTGAGCGATGAAGCCATCCATATAGGCCGGGGTGATGATTGCATTTTCCAGCGCATAGGCTTCACAAGCCTGTTCGGACCCATCGCGAAAATCCTGATAGGCTTCATGTTGCGCTGAATTGGCAAAATGCCATTCCAGATCGGTAATGAGCTTATCAAGGGCCGCTTGATCGCCCGTATATTTTGCCTGATAGGCATCGCGCATGTGGACCGAATGGGCCCGGATGAGTTTGCCAAATTCTGTTTCGCCTTCGCTGTGCTCTAGCCGTGATTTTACGTCTGCGGCATAAAAACCGGTGCAATAATTTACCGCCCCCGCCTTGCCGGTTTTGGTAAAGCCATAGCTGCCATCAGCCTTTTGCTGAATTGGCCAGCCCGCATTCTCATAGCCTGCTTGCGCCACGCCGATCAAAAGGCTGCCTGCGGCGATGAATGTTGTGATGATCTTGAGTGATGAAATGCCCATATCAGTCCTCCTAAAAATGTCAGCCCTCTTAAACCTTACGCCCTCTTAAACCTTACGCTTGAGACGCACTCTTGCAGATTGCGACTTGTGGTTCTCGAAATGAGCAGGGGAAGACGCTTAGCGGCCCCCGATTGCCTGCTAAAATAGCGAATAAACTGTTATACTGTTACAAAGTTTGCCGGTCCTGACAAGGCGTTAAAAGCGGGGATCGGCTCCATAAAGGTGAGGAAAACCTTGCGATACCGCATATTTCTAGCGGATTGCCCCTCGCCAGCGCCGCGAAAATCCTATAACATAACGGTCGGGGTCGTTGTTACGACAAGGGAAAATCAGACAATGAAAATAATAGGTAAGTTGCTATTGGGGCTGGTTGCTCTGATGGTCATCGCGGCTGCGGGCTTGTGGGTTTGGTTCTGGGGCAAGCCGGTTGGGGTCAATAATTATATTAACAAAGTCACCTTGGAAATGGTGCTGGATTCGCCGGAGATTCTCACCTCTCTAGGGGCGATTGATGATAGCCCGTTGGATTTTCACTCCGGCAAGCTGGATGATCACACCAAGGCGGCGGATGAAAAAGCCATTGCCCGTTTGCGCAAGGCCCGCGAGGGGCTCGACAAATACGGCCCTGAGGGGCTGGAGGGGCAAGAATTATTATCGTGGAAAATTGCGGCGTGGATGTTCGATGATTTTCTGCGCAATGCGGAAATTGAATATGGCGGTTATCGGGTCAATCAAATTTCCGGCGTGACGGTTTCCATGCCGCAATTTCTCACCGACACCCATGTGATTAAATCGGAAAGAAGTGCGGAACGTTATATTTCGCGTTTACACGAATATGGTCGTGTGTTGGGCGAGGTGAAGGCACGGGTTGAAGATGATCGCGATCATGGGGTTATCCCGCCTGATTTTATTATTGAAAAAGCTTTGGTGGGTATGCGTAGCTTCATTGAGGCTGGGGCGGCAGAAAATCCGTTGGTAACCACCTTGCCA
>JALWRV010000132.1 GCA_027080545.1 Parvularculaceae bacterium | reverse complement strand
CCTTTGTAGACCCAGTTTTCCCCTTCTTCTTCGGCCAATTTATCTATATCGAGGATGGTTTCCCAATTTTCTTTACCGGCTTTATAGTCGGCAATTGGCATCCGCCGCCAAAGGCCGCGCACATTGTTTTCGTCTTGCCAGAAATTATACGCATAAGCGCCTCGCAAAGAGGCCGAAGTGATGCGCTCATCGGAGTTTAAAATGGCAGAGGCGGCGTCAAACATGGGTTGATAGCGCTCATCCCCTTGCAGGATTTTCAAGCTGCGCTCATTTTGTTTTATCACCCAGGCGAGGGCTTCTTCGCCTTCTACCTCTTCAAGCCATAAAAATGGATCTTCCGTAGTCTGATTATTGGCCAGCTCTTCCGATTGCGTATCTTGTGCATTGTTCATGGGGGTTGCCTTTTCGGCGTTTTGTTGATTATCGCAAGCGATGAGGGTGAGGGCTGCAAGCGAAAGAGCGGCTAAAATACGGGAATGTTCGAACATGATGTTTCCTTCACAAAAGAAAACCGAAAGCCCTCAAGGCTTTCGGTTCGGGTGTTAAGGCGCGGCTTATTGTGGCCGCTGAATGAGGGGGCGTAGATTTTCCAAAACTTGCTGCGCGTCATAGGCTGCCGGCGCATCCGGCTTGGTGCCCTTATACATTTTTATATAGGCAATGGCGGAATAGCGGGTCGAGGTGCGAATTTCCGGCCCGTCAAGGTCTGACCAGCGCCAGCCATATCCATAATAGGGAAAGGCGCGCCCATAGCCATAATAATGGGGGCCATAAAAGGGAGAGCCCGGGGTGGTTCGATAGGTGGTGGTTTTTTCCGTATCATCGGTGACAACGACAAAATAATCATAGCCCTTTTGGCGGGTCAGTTCAGCGGCCCGGTACAGAAGATAGTTTTCGACCGTTTCGCGGGGGGTCGATGAATTTCCGCGAAAAGTGATGCGATAGCGGCTATTTTCAATTTTCTGTTCGCTAAAGCCATAGCCCCCTTTTTCTGCCGCCGTATAGGGGGTGGATGTTGCGCACGCGCTAAGGCTAAGCAGGCCCAGGGCTCCGACACCGAGGATGGCTAAGAAGGATGGTTTTTTCAATCTCATGGGGCACTCCATTCAAGCGGGTTTATTAAAACGAACTATCCCCAGCCTAGCACAGGCATGACAAAACGCCATCGCCCGCACGGGGCTAGAGTAGCATCAATATGAGGCGCTGCCAAATAGGCTCATTGGCCCGGCAGGGGAGGAAACCCTGACTTTAGGTGGATGTCCCGCTGCGGATAGGGAATTTCAATATTATGCTCTTTCAGGCGCCGCCAGACCCCCATCAACACCGCACTTCTAACATTGGCAATGCCATTAAACGGGTCATTGATCCAAAAGCGAATGTCAAAATCAATCGAACTATCCCCGAAGCCCAACAACAGGCAGGCGGGTTCAGGATATTTCAACACCCGCGAAACGTCCCCCGCCGCCTCAATGCATAATTTTTGTACCAATTCTAGATCGGCGGTGCCATAGGCCACCCCGATCGGCGCATGAAGGCGATAGTTGCGATCTCCATGGGAGCGGTTAATCACCCCATTGGTCATAAAATGATCATTGGGGATGAGGTGGTCGTCCCCATCGCGGGTGCGAATAGCAACATAGCGGGTGCCCATGGCCGTGACCCAGCCATAGGTGTCATCGATTTCGATTGTATCGCCGGGCTTGATCGATTTATCCATGAGCAAGGTCATGCCGGCAATGAAATTGGCGACAATATTTTGTAGGCCGAGGCCGATACCCAAACCAACCGCCCCGCCCAAAATGGCAAGGCTGGCGAGATTGAAATGGATCATCTGTA
>JALWRV010000131.1 GCA_027080545.1 Parvularculaceae bacterium | reverse complement strand
AGCGAAGAAGAACAAATCGCCCTGGCCTTCCAATGTTATGGCATCACCAAGGTTCTGGCGCGCACCAAATCACAAACTCTGGCTGATGTGGGCATGGAAAAGATCGCTTGGAAAAAATTCAAGCCGGTGCGCAATTTCTGGATGTTGGTTCTGGAGACCCGCACCGGAAAATCACCCAAAGCCATCAATCAGGAAGTGGCCCCTTTAGTCGAACAAGTCACCCAAGGCATCAGCCTATTACCACAATTGCCGCTGGAACAGGCAGAGAGCTTCCGCACCCAAGTCGAGGGCATGGCAGAGCTGTGCCGTAATATTCAAAAACAATCAGCCCCCCCCCCGCGCGGCCCCGTATTAAGCAAACAGGAAATCGCCGCGGCAGAAATGTGTGTGGCCGGGGCGAAAAAAGAAGCCGCTACCATGCGCGCAGATTTGGCCAAGGAAGGGGTGCTGACGCAACTAACCGGCAAAGATATTTTGCAACGCCAAATTGAAGGATTTGAAGCCGAAGCCAAAGGGTTCCAAACCTTGCTTGAATTGCAAACACCCCCGCGCAAACCACCCTATCGCAATGCTGAGGCTAAGCTGGCATTAGAAGATCAGCTTACGGATGAATCCATTCAATTGGCTATGGCCATTGCCAAAGCTGACCGCATCGAAGATGAGGCCGCTGCTGCTGAAGAGCGCCCGCGCGACCCCAACATAGCCGCCGATTTGCGCGCCCGCTATCAATCTGTGCTTGACCAGTTACAGAATTTGAAACAATCACGCGAGCAAGGCTGCAATGCGCTTAGACAAAAATTCTCCGGTGGTGGTCAATAAGCGGTAAGCAATAAACTTATCCCCGCCCCGCCATCCTCACTTATACTCCTTGCCAGAGCCGTTCATGGGCAAGTTCTGGATCCATCCTTTGCTTGGAACGGAAGAGGCAAGCCGGTGGGGTATGTTTTTTAAACAAATATGCTGGCCATCGGTCGATTACAGGTGACGCTGTAATGTCTGACAATGCCGGGTGCAGGTGAACCCCCGTTCACCCAATACCAAAAGTTTTTTGAGCGGGTCATTTGCACCCTCCCATTGCCATCAACTCGCCTCCTTTATAGAAGAGCGAGACTATAATGCTATGCCACAATCTTTCTCGGTAAAAGATGATCCTTCGAAAGGCATTTCCAAACGCATATCAGGATAAGGTTTCACAGCTCCCCCTCCCCGCGCCGGCGCCCTTCGACAAGCTCAGGGTGAGGGGCGCCACGCCCATAAAGCTTATTCCCTTTGGAAATAGTCGACTGCCGTCGACGCGCTTTCCCTATTTTTGCTCCCCCGGAGCAAAAATTATCGCTTCGCGATATCGGTGAAACTGGTGCCGCATAGGTGACTCGAACACCTGACCCCGTCATTACGAATGACGTGCTCTACCAACTGAGCTAATGCGGCGATGCCAACCTCGAGGGGGCAAGGGAGCATTTCATATCGTCAATAGAACCGGGAGGCAAGAACCAAGAGGGCGAAACCATAGGGCCTCAGCAACCTTTCTCGCGCTTTACCCGCCCCAGCGCGGCCAGATAGCGCGCGACCGCATCCATTTGCCTATTGGCCATCAACGCTTCTGTCTCGGCCTCTTGGCGACGGCATTCGTCCCCGTAAATTTCCTGTTCGTCAGGCCAAGCCCTAAGCGGTTTCTATTTTCAATGGGGTCAATTGTTTGCCCTCCGCATCGAAATTATCCGGCGCCAGCCAGCGCTCATAAGCCGATTTGATATTTGGCCAATCTTCATCAATTATCGCATACCAAGCACTATCGCGCGAGCGGCCCTTCACCACCATATGGTTGCGAAAAATACCTTCAAAACGAAAACCAAAGCGCTTAGCGGCGCGGTTTGAGGCCTCGTTTTGGGCGTGGCATTTCCATTCCAAACGCCGATAGCCCAACACATCGAACGCATAGCTCATCATCAGATAGACCGCTTGAGTGGCTGCGCGGCTGCGCGCCATTTTGGGGCCAAAGGCCACCGCCCCCAATTCTAGACTGCCATGATGAGGGCGGATGCGCAGAAAGGCGATTTTACCTTGAGGCTGCGCACTGGATTCAGGAAAAACCGCATAGGAAACAAATCCCTCTTCGCGCTCGCGGCGCGTTAATGTCGCCGCGAAATCTGCCGCATCCCTATAAGGCCCCATCGCCATCCATTTGGTAAAATCGTTGATATGGGCATCCCCCCCAAGGGCCTGATAAAGAGCGGCCCCGTGGGCGGCTTCGTCATATCCTTCCAACCGCACATAAGCGCCCTGCAAGGTTCTCTTTTGCGGGGGCGGCACCCCGCGCCAGTCGCCCAACCCGCTCATCCGCGCAAACGGGCACCGGTTTTCCCGGCCGACGCGATAACTTTCTCAGCCAAAGCCTCGATTTCCTTATCGGATAGGGTGTGGTCTTTGGGTTGAAAAATAACTTCAATAGCCAGCGATTTTTCATGAGCCTCTAAACCCTTACCGCGATAAACATCAAACAGGTTGACCGCCGCAATCATTTTCTTGTCTGCCCCTTTGATCGCTTTTATCAATTTATCGGCGGGCATATCTTCCGGCACCACAAAAGCAAAATCGCGGGCCACCGCTTGATAATCAGATTTCTCCAAGGCCGGTTTGGTTTTGGTGGCTTTGGCTTTGCCTTGAGGGATCACCTCAAGGAAAATTTCAGCCATAATGATTGTGCCTTCTAAATCCAATTGGCTGGCGACAAAAGGATGCAGCTCGCCAAATCGGGCAAGAATATTTTTCGGGCCTAGCCCTAACTGACCCGAGCGACCGGGGTGATAATAGTCCGGGGCGGTTGGGGTGGCTTGTAAATTTTCCACAGGCGCACCGAGAGCATCCAACACCGCCATCGCATCCGCCTTGGCGGTAAAGACATCGGCTGGTTTTTCGCTACCCTGCCAATGGCGGGGGGGATTACTCATCCGCACACAGACGGCCAAACTCTGTTGCCCCGTGGGGGTAGTATCATGATAGGCGGGACCCACTTCAAACAGGTTTAAATCTTTACGCCCACGATCGCTATTGCGCTTTAGGGCCTCCAGCAGACCCGGCAGCGCCGTGGGGCGCATATCAGACAGGTCAGCGGCAATGGGGTTGGCAATTTTCAATGCCGCCGCCCCGCCACCAAATAGTTTTGCCTGTTTTTCACTACAAAATGACCAGAGAACCGTTTCCAAAAACCCTCGCGAAGCCAAGGCGCGGCGAGCCAGGCGGACCCGATCTTGAATTTTAGAATATTTCGGACGCTCCACCACATGAAGCCGAGGCAGGCTTTGTTCCGGCAAGCCGTCAAACCCGACAATCCGCGCAATCTCTTCTACCAGATCTGCCTTGCCTTCAATATCGGGGCGGAAAGAAGGGACCAGCACGCTCCACACGCCGCCCTTTTCAACAATAAAGCCGAGCGCTTCTAGGATGCGTTGCATTTCCGGCTCTGAAACCGCCATACCCGTGAGGCGTTTGACCTCGCTTGGCGGAAATTCGATGAGCTTGGTGCCAGCCTGCGCTTCGCCAGCCACAAACACCTCGCTGGCTTCGCCGCCACAAAAACGCAAAATTAAATCGGTTGCCTGTTCGAGGCCGGGCACACAAGATTGCGGATCAACCCCCCGCTCAAAACGATAGCGAGCATCGGAAATGATCCCGGTTTTACGACCAGTCTTGGCAGTGCGCGTAGGATCGAACCATGCGCTTTCGATAAACACATCTGTGGTCTCATCGGTGCAACCGGAAAAAGTACCGCCCATAACACCGCCCAAGCCTAGCACCCGGCGCTCATCTGCAATCACGCACATAGTGTCATCAACCTTATAGGTTTTGCCATCTAGCGCTTCAAAACTTTCCCCTTCCTTGCCCAAACGGGCCTCGACGGTGCCGGACAGTTTCGCCACATCATAAACATGCAGTGGGCGCGCTTGGTCAATGGATAGAAAATTGGTGATATCCACCAGCGCATTGATAGGGCGCAACCCTACTGCCCGCAGCGCCTCTTGCAACCAGCTTGGGCTTGGGCCGTTTTTAACCCCCCGCACCACCCGTCCTGCAAAAACAGTGCAGGCATTTTTTGCCTCATCCGGAAAGTTGAGAGCTATTTTTTGCGGACAGGCAAAACCGGTTTCAATTTTCGGGGTGGGCTTGGCGGTCAACACCCCCAAACCGGTGGCCGCCAAGTCTCGCGCCACCCCGATAACGCCATTCGTATCTGGGCGGTTGGGGGTGACCTCAAAATCAATCACCGGGTCATCCAACCCCATGATATCAGCGATGGGGGTGCCCACAGCGGCAGCCTCATCAACCTCTAAAATACCATCATGGTCGTCGCCCATTTCCAGTTCACGCACCGAGCACATCATGCCGTGACTTTCAACGCCGCGTATTTTAGCCTTGGATAGGGTGACATCAATGCCGGGCACATAGGCCCCCACCGGCGCATAGGCAACTTTAATGCCCGCTCGCGCATTGGGGGCCCCGCACACGATTTGCTTTTCGCCATCAATGGTCGCCACCCGGCAAACTTTTAATTTATCCGCATCCGGATGCTTTTCCGCGTGCAGCACATGGCCGACCGTAAACGCTTTTAAGCGCTCTTTCGGGTTTTCCACCTCTTCAACCTCGAGGCCCACCCGCACCATAGTCTCGACAATCGTCTCAAGGCTTGCTTGTGTTTCTAGATGGCGCTTTAGCCATGACAATGAAAATTTCATTTTAAACCTGTTATCTCCAGAGCGATGTTACCATCATTTTTGGATCTACCCGACGATCGCCTATTCGTTCAAATTAAACGAGTCGAAAATTCCTTTTCGTGGGAAGCATTTTTGGTCTCCCGGGGTATACCGCTACCACCGCTCTCAAAACAGCGGCTAACAGCCGAACAATAGCAAGCCTCAACCACCGCCCCAACCAACATCACCACAATAGAAGCGACGGTTTCAAAATTAAACCCTGTCTGTTTTTTCTTGTCTGCCATGGCGCTTCCTATCGACTTAATCCCGTGGCCAAATTGGGTTGATCCAACGCGTCAAACCCATAATGCTCCAGCCATCTAGCATCGGCCGCAAACATATCGCGCAAATCGGGGATGCCATATTTCAGCATTGCCAAGCGATCAATACCCATGCCAAAGGCAAAACCTTGATATTCATCAGGGTCAAGGCCGCAATTTTTCAAAACATTGGGATGCACCATGCCACAGCCTAAAATTTCCATCCAACTATCACCTTGGCCAATGCGCAATTCATTCCCGACCCGGCTATAGCGCACATCCATTTCCGCCGATGGCTCCGTGAACGGGAAAAAATGCGGGCGCAATCTTGTCTCAACCCCATCAACTTCAAAAAACGCTTCGATAAAGGCGTTCAATGTGCCTTTGAGGTGCCCCATATGAGTTTGCTTATCGATCACCAACCCTTCAACTTGATGAAACATGGGCGTATGGGTCTGATCACTATCACAACGAAAAGTGCGCCCGGGAATGATTACGCGAAGGGGGGGCTTCTCGCTCATCATGGTGCGGATTTGCACGGGGCTGGTATGGGTGCGCAGCACCATCGGGTCGGCCCCTTCTTGGCGCTCCAAAAAAAACGTGTCGTGTAGCTCTCGAGCCGGGTGATCTGGAGGGAAATTAAGCGCCGTGAAATTATGGAAATCATCTTCCATGTCTGGCCCTTCACGAATTTCAAATCCCATATCGGCAAAAATAACCGCAACCTCTTCGGCGACTTGGGTAATGGGATGAATTTTGCCCTTAGGGAGTGGGCGTATAGGCAGGGTTATATCGGCCCGTTCATTGGCAAGGCGCGCCTCTAGGGCTGCACGCTCTAATTGCTCTTTACGCGCCCCAATAGCTTCCCCGATACGCGCTTTTAAACCATTTAATAATGGCCCCTTTTGTTTGCGCTCTTCTGGTGACATTTTGCCCAGAGACTTCATCTGCACACTGACCTGCCCCTTTTTGCCAAGGGCCTGCACCCGCACAGATTCTAATGCTTCTTCACTGTCTGCCGCCTCAATCTGTTGAAGCAGATTTTTTTCAAGCCTATCCAGATCGGTCATTATTATATTCCCAAAGAAAAGGCGCCATCACCCTTTAGTGACAGCGCCTATTTAAAATTCGATGTTACCGTTACGGCAACCAACTATGCCAGCGCTGCTTTTGCCTGTTCTACAAAGCTGGCAAAAGCCGCCGGTTCCTGCGCTGCAATATCCGACAGCATTTTGCGGTCGACTTCAATCCCTGCCTTGGCAAGGCCGTTCATAAAAGCGGAATAGGTCAAGCCATGTTCGCGGGCAGCAGCATTGATACGCTGAATCCACAAAGAACGGAAATTGCGTTTTTTGGCGCGGCGATCGCGATAGGCATATTGGCCAGCTTTTTCAACGGCCTGATTGGCAACACGAAAGACATTTTTACGGCGGCCATAATAGCCTTTAGCGGCTTTGATGATTTTACGATGGCGGGCATGGGCGGTGACACCCCGTTTGACACGTGACATGGTTCGGGCCTCCTAGCGATTATAGGGCATGTATTTTTTGACGATTTTGGCGTCAGCGGGTTCCAGCAAGTCGGTACCGCGATTTTGGCGGATTTGCTTGGTGGAACGCTTGATCATGCCGTGGCGTTTGCCGGTGGCCCCGGCTTTTACCTTGCCGGATGCGGTCATTTTAAAGCGCTTTTTGGCGCCTGACTTGGTTTTCATTTTGGGCATTTTCATCTCTTTCTATAGGGCCGAGGCGGGCAAAGCCCCCAAGGCGAAGGTCTGATATTCTGCGATCGAGGCATGCCGTTGGCCAGACCGCAGTGAAGGGAGGCTTTATAGCCCTTGAGCGGGGGGAATCAACCCCCTTTTCATCAATGGCATTTTCTCGAAAATCGCCCAAAATCAGGGCTTCTAGGCGATTGGGAAGGTGAAAAAAGCCCACGCCGCCAAAGCGAAAAGCGGTGCCAATATAGTCATTGACAATTTCGACTTGGTGATGAGGAAGAAAAACACCGGAATCAGCAGCAGATTGGCCGAACAGATGAAGTTCGCCGTGGCCGCTGCTGGGGCCATATCACGCCATATATCACCCATGGCGATTTCGCCGCCGATCGCCTTGGACAAGGCGGGCAAGCCACGCGCAAGGTCGATTGAGATGACCAGCCCGATATAGGCTTTGGCCACATCTGATAGGGTCATTTTAAACGTAGAGACCAGATTGACAGCTCGCATAGTCAAGGCGAAAGCATATTCGCGCCCAGCAATCAGGCCCAAAAACACCCATGTGGTCGACATGGGGATGTCGGAGACCTCTTTGAAAAAGAACAACAAAGACGCATAGACAAAATTGATCACTGTGGCCGAGCGAATATCATCTACCGAGGTTTTCGACTGGAGGATTTTTTGCACGGGCCCGCCGCGATTCCAAAACGTATAGGCGAGCAAGGCGGTTATGACGGCCAAGGCGCCGATCCCTTCAGCAGCGCTTAGTTGGCGGGGCAGAAAGACAAAGATATTGGCAAAATCTTGCATCAACCACACCCCCC
>JALWRV010000130.1 GCA_027080545.1 Parvularculaceae bacterium | reverse complement strand
AACCATACAGGAATTGGCCGACAAGGGGGCCAAAGTTATTTTGCTCTCCCATTATGGTCGCCCCAAAGGTAAGGTGGTGCCGGAAATGTCGCTGGCCCCCGTGGCCCCGGTTCTTTCCAAATTGCTTGGGCGTGAGGTTTTATTCGCCAAGGATTGCATTGGTGAACCCGCCCGTTTGGCCGTCGAAGAAACGCCCTTTGGGGGCGTTGCCCTGTTGGAAAATACGCGCTTTCATGCAGGCGAATTGGCCAATGATCCCGCCTTTGCCAAAGCGCTGGCGGAAAATGGCGACCTTTATGTGGATGATGCTTTTTCCACCGCCCATCGCGGCCATGCCTCCAATGAGGCGATTGCCCATCTCTTGCCTGCCGCAGCCGGGCGCGCCATGGAGCGCGAGCTGGACTATCTGACCGCCGCCTTGGCCAACCCAGAACGCCCCATGATGGCTGTTGTGGGCGGGGCTAAGGTTTCGACCAAGCTGGATGTTTTGGAAAATCTTCTTGCCAAAGCCGACTATCTGGTTGTTGGCGGCGGCATGGCCAATACGTTTCTCTATGCCATGGGTATTGATGTGGGCAAATCTCTTTGCGAGCCTGATCTTGCCCCGACGGCCAAACAAATTTTGCAAAAGGCGGCAAGCTCGGGATGTGAAATCGTCCTGCCCTCAGATGTGGTGGTCGCCAAGGAATTTAAAGCCAATGCTCCGTCACGTGTGTGTGCTGCTGATGCAGTAGCGGCCGATGAAATGATTCTCGATATCGGGCCTGATAGCACCGATGCCATTGCGCAAAAAATGGAAGGGTGCAAAACCTTGGTCTGGAACGGGCCATTGGGGGCATTTGAAATACCGCCCTTTGACACAGCCACGGTCGAAGCCGCCAAATTTGCGGGCAAGCGCGCCCATGCCAATAAGTTGGTCGCCGTCGCCGGAGGGGGGGACACGGTCGCAGCCTTAAACCATGCCCAGGCGGCCGGGCAGTTCACCTATATTTCCACCGCCGGGGGGGCTTTTCTGGAATGGATGGAAGGCAAAAAACTGCCGGCTGTGGAAGCGCTACATCAATCCTGAATTTTTAAGATAACGGACGGACATTATGAATCTGGATACGCTAAACCAAATCGCTCTTGCCATGGTCGCCCCGGGCAAAGGTATTCTTGCCGCCGATGAATCTACCGGCACCATTACCAAACGTTTCGATAGTATCAATGTTGCGTCTACGGAAGAAAACCGGCGTGACTATCGCGAAATGCTGTTTCGCACCTCAACCGCCATGCGGCGTCATATTTCCGGGGTTATTCTTTATGATGAAACCTTGCGGCAAAAGGCTGCCGATGGCACCCCCTTGGTCAGCCTTATTGAAAAAGCCGGGGCCATTCCCGGTATTAAGGTGGATATGGGGGCCAAAGACCTTGCCTTTCACAAGGGGGAAAAAGTTACGGAAGGGTTGGATGGCCTGCGTGAGCGTTTGAAAGAATATCATAGGCTGGGGGCGCGTTTTGCCAAATGGCGGGCGGTGATCGATATTGCCCGCAATGGTAAAACCCATATACCCAGCGCCTATTGCTTAAAAGCCAATGCCGATGCCTTGGCGCGCTATGCGGCGCTGTGCCAAGAGGCGGAGATTGTGCCGATTGTTGAACCGGAAGTGTTGATGGATGGGGACCATAGCGCGGATCGCTGTTATGAGGTTACTTGTGATGCGCTCAACGCCCTGTTCGCGGCTCTTTTTGAAGCGGGGGTAGCGCTTGAAGGCACGATTTTGAAACCGAATATGATTGTCTCGGGCAAGCTTGCAAAAAAGCAGGCCAGCATAGACGAAGTGGCGGAAAAAACCGTGCGT
>JALWRV010000129.1 GCA_027080545.1 Parvularculaceae bacterium | reverse complement strand
GGACAAGGTTATCAACGGCATCGCAGAGGCCAGAAAAGCCCGCAGCCTGAACATCGAATTCGCAGACGGGCGCATGGATGTCGCCGGCCCGACCGCCAAACCAAAACCAGCGAAAAAACCGCCCCCGGCATCGGGGGAGCAAGGCAGTTTGTTTTAGGGGGGGAGATGTTGGGGTCAGGAGTGGCAGCTATCAGGTAAGGAAATACTTCCAGTCAAAGCAGGAAGAGAACCTTCCACTGCCTTCCCAAGTAGATAAGCAGCCATACAATTAAATTCTTTGTCATCGCTTTCTTCAAATGCCTTTCGAAAAAGCACTAAAAACTTTAGTTTACGATCATTTTTCCAAGAAATTTCAAAATAGTGAAACGTTTTAGTATTTGACCCGAATAATTCATTAAGCACGTTGGTTAAGATAATAGGTAAGAACTCCAATTCATCTTTAGAACCTAAAAAATAGAGTGCTATGTCCGTGTCATCCATGGAATAGCTTCGTTCAAAATTGCCCAAGAATGGCTCAAAACCTTTGGGAGAATTAAAAACTGCTATTGTAGGCTTGGGGGCATCCAATGCGATAGCTCCTCCAAATGTTGTAACCAATAACAATATGACAATCAAAATAGGCACACAAACTCTACCAAATAGTAAGTAGAATTCTCGTATAAAATAGGCCGTGGTCATAATAACTTTCGCTTCCTAAAAATCTAGCAATGTGGCTGGAAGGTTTTTGAGGCTTTTTCTCCCTTTCGAACAGATTTCTGCAAAAGCAGTTTCGGCTATCCATACGTTAAAGAACTGAACGATCAGGCTTCCGTGATGGTAGTCCATGTTTTCAATGCAACTTGGGTAGCATAGTGAGTGATCAAATTTTGAAATCAACTCTGTAAATCCCTTAATAGTTTACACTCAACACTAACATCCAACATAAAGCCTTCAAGTTGAATTCATTCAACCTGCACCATCATTCGTAATTTCATCATTCTTTATGAAGCTACCTTTTCAGCATCTATCCATATCGCTAAACCATTACTGGAAAGTGAAACTTCATAACATCCGCATATGTTTTACCCAAATCACTGCAACTATACCCACAGTAAACATATTCCGTGACACAGCTACCAGAAACCAATCACGCATAGACGTGGCGCGGAACGCGCCTCATTTGGATAGGGTAACACCACGCCGGCCGGCCAGATCGACCACATATTGCCATGCCACACGCCCGGACCTGTTGCCGCGTGTTTGCTGCCACTCGATCGCCTCGGCGCGCAAATCCTCATTGGAAATTTCAATGCCGTAGGCATCGCAATAGCCGCGGATCATTTGCAAATAGGTATCCTGATCACAGGGATGGAACCCTAGCCACAGCCCGAACCGGTCTGACAGCGAGACTTTCTCCTCCACCGCCTCGGCCGGATTGATCGCGGTGGAACGCTCGTTTTCGATCATATCGCGCGGCATCAGGTGGCGCCGGTTGGAGGTGGCATAAAACGCCACATTATCAGGCCGCCCTTCAATCCCGCCATCCAGCACCGCCTTGAGCGATTTATAATGGCTGTCGTCGTGGCCAAAGCTCAGGTCATCGCAAAACAGCAAAAACCGGTGGTCCGCCGCGCGCAGAATATTCAGCAACCGCCCGATAGAGGGCAAATCCTCGCGCTGCACCTCGACCAGTTTCAGCCCGCCAATCTGGCGGTTGGCCTCGGCGTGGGCGGATTTTACCAGCGAGGATTTCCCCATGCCGCGCGCCCCCCAAAGCAGCACATTGTTTGCCGGTAACCCGCGCGCAAATTGCAGCGTATTGGTCAGCAGCGTATCACGCGCGCTGTCGATGCCCACCAAAAGG
>JALWRV010000128.1 GCA_027080545.1 Parvularculaceae bacterium | reverse complement strand
GGTTTGTGGCTATTCTCTACACATAGCTGAACATCGATACCCGCACAACCACATCATTTTGCGGGTATCAGTGCGGGTATTGTCCGCACGTCGTTGAAAAGGAATTTCATTACCGCCATGCCGCTCTCAGATCTTCAGATTCGTAAAGTTAAACCAAAGGATAAGCCTTTTCGGCTTGGTGATGGTCTAGGTTTGCATTTGATGGTCAAGCCGAATGGATCAAAGCTCTGGCAATTTCGTTTTAGATACATGGGTAAAGAGAAGCTACTTAGTCTTGGTCAATATCCTATTGTGTCATTGGCTAAGGACCCCCTATTGCCGCGAAGGTGGCCGAGGCCACGCTCAACGGGAGGCGACTTGCAGATTGCTGCACGGCGCCCGACAGGCGGGAGACATTGGAGAGGGCGCTGTGTTGCGGGGTTGACTTAGCGGCGACCCGGACAAAGCCTTGCAAAGCGGTATGAAACTCGATCTGCACCTTTAGGGGGTTACATCCCCTGCACGGCAAACACCTCGATCTCGTTTTTTGTCCGCGCGGCATTTACTTTGCACGGCTGTTGTCAACAGATATGTGCTGTTTGTTGCAATTTGTTCGTGCCGGTATTTACAAGGGCGCACATCCTCACTACCTCTATAATGATATGGATTTCGTTTTCACACGCCTCTCAAAAACACATCGTGATCGGATTTCTCATGGCTGAAATTGCAATTGACTTCCCTCTAAAAGGCGAGTGGCAGTTTCTGCGGCCTCCCGGGCATCAGCCCTTTGCCTTTGACTTTGTTAAACGCGATTCAGCGAGGAAAAATTACCAGACCAAAACAAAGCTACACCTACTTTTCTCTAGCGTAGCCTGCACCGATTATCATTGCTTCGGTGAACCGATATACGCACCCATTGATGGAAAAGTTATTCGGTCCGCAAATGACTGGCCTGACCACGATAAATGCAATTTATGGCGCACCATATCTATCTGGTATAACGCGACCTATAAGTTCAAACCCGTAAACATAAACGGACGCCTAGATATTCGCCCCAACGCGGGAAACCACGTCATGATTCAATCCAACGCGGGCTATATTGTCTTTCTTGCCCATATGCAGTGTGGCTCAGTTGTCGTCAAAGAGGGCGATACTGTGAGGGTTGGCCAAGAATTGGGTTTGGTCGGTAATTCCGGAAATTCTACCGCACCCCACTTACACATCAATTTGTTTGACCAAATGGAAAACCCGCTTGATGCAAAAGTTCTACCTTTCGCCTTCACCGCATATGAAGAGTTGAAAACCCCACAATGGGTCAAAGTCGAGCGCGGTATTCCAACCATAAAATCAACGATCAGGGTTGAATGAGTCAGCTTTGGCTGCGCCCCTACAAGCCTTGCAAGGCAAACACCTCAAGCTCGCCTTTGGCCCGCTCTTCAATCGCCCGTGCGGCCGCCCGCGCCCCCGCTGCCGTGGTGTAATAGGGGATTTTGTCATAAAGCGCGATGCGGCGGATCTCGCGGCTGTCCTCGATGGATTGCGCACCTTCGGTGGTGTTGAACACAAGGTCAATGCCGCCGTCTTTCATCAGGTCTGTGATGTCCGGCCGGCCTTCATAAACCTTGTTCACCACCTCGGCCGCCAGCCCGTTTTCGGTCAGGAAAGCCGCCGTGCCACGGGTGGCGCGGATAGCAAAACCCTGCTTGGTGAGGATTTCCAGAGCCTCCAAAACCAGCGCGCCTTTGTCTGCGTCTTTGATCGAAACAAACACGGTGCCGGAAAGCGGCAGCTCGGTCCCTGCCCCCATTTGCGCCTTCAGGAAGGCCTTGGAGAAGGTAGTATCCAGCCCCATAACTTCGCCCGTGGAGCGCATTTC
>JALWRV010000127.1 GCA_027080545.1 Parvularculaceae bacterium | reverse complement strand
AGAAGCCACCTCATGCAAGAACACCACATCGCCCTTATATTCGCGCACTTGCACCGAAACATTTTCGAGATTTTTCAACCGGTTTCCGAGCGCCGTCAGCTCATGGTAATGGGTAGCAAACAACCCTCGCGAGCGATTGACATCATGCAAATGTTCCAGCGCCGCCCACGCGATCGACATACCATCATAAGTCGCCGTGCCGCGGCCTATTTCATCAAGCACAATCAATGATCGAGGCCCGGCCTGATTCAAAATCGCCGCTGTCTCCACCATCTCGACCATGAAAGTAGAACGCCCCCGTGCCAAATCATCAGACGCCCCTACCCGGGAAAATACGCGATCAATCAAACCAATATGGGCAGATTTTGCCGGTACGAAACTGCCCATCTGGGCAAGAATGGCAATCAAGGCATTTTGCCGTAAAAAGGTTGATTTACCCGCCATATTTGGCCCTGTCACCAACCATAATTTTTGCATCCCACCATCCGCGAGACGACAATCATTGGGAATGAAGGGGGTCGCCGATTGGGGTTGGGCAGCCAAAGCCCGCTCGACCACCGGGTGACGGCCCGCCTCAATCTCGAAAGCCAAACTATCATCAAGATGTGGCCGACAATAGTTTTGCTCCTGGGCCAAAAGCGCCAACCCGCTTAGCACATCAAGCCGCGCCAAAGCTTCGGCAATTTGGTTGATCATCGGCCCGGCTTCGCGCACCGCTTCGACCAATTCTGAAAATAGGGTCAATTCCATCTCTAGGCTGGCATCCCGGGCGCGGGTAATCTTACCATCCAGTTCTGACAGTTCCACAGAGGTAAACCGCACCGCATTGGCCAAAGTCTGCCGGTGAATAAAAAAATCAGACAAAGGCGCAGCCATCAAAGGCGGTGCATTTTTCGCACTAACCTCAATGAAAAAGCCAAGCACATTATTATGTTTTATTTTAAGATTGCGACTATCAGCCTTACGTCGATAGGTTTCTTCCAATTGCGCAATAACCCGCCGCGCATTGTCACGCAAACTTCTGGTTTCATCGAGGGCTGGGTTATAGCCCATGGCAATAAAACCCCCATCCCGGGCCAGCATCGGCAATTCTGCAGACAATGCTTTAGAAAGCTTTTGCAAAAGCTGCCCAATCAGTGCCGCCCCATGACCACTCAGGGCAAGGCTCAATTGTTGCAGCTCCACACAAACGGGATCACCAGCCTCTACCGCGCTCTCCCCCAACGCCTTTTCGAGCAATAAAGCCAAATCACGACCATTTTTAAGCCCATCACGCATGGCCGCCAAATCCCGCGGTCCCCCACGTCCCAAAGACAGGCGCGATAAAGCCCGCGCCATATCGGGCGTTTGCTTCAACATCGCCCGCACATCCGCGCGCAAATCTTCATGGTGATAGAAATAGTCAATTTGCGATTGTCGGGCTCGAATAGCCCCCACATCACATAGAGGCCGCGCCAACCAATGACCAAGCAATCGCGCCCCGGCCCCGGTGACTGTGCGATCAATAACCCCAATAAGCGCTCCCTTGCGCTCCCCCGCTTGGGTTTGCAGTAATTCCAGAGAGGTGGCCGTAACCCCATCGATCACCATCGCATCATCCAGCAAGTCCCGACGTGGCGGTTTCAGTACCGGCATTTTACCCATCTGGGTCAAGCTCACATAGCGCAACAACACACCCAGCGCGGTTTGCTCAATGGTCTCAAACGCACCAAAACCATCGAGACTCGATACCCCATAAGCCTCCAACGCTTCCCGATGGGCTGCCTCTGTCGCAAAAAATGTCTTTGGCTGATAGGAAAAACATAAATTTCTATGTTCGATTTCAAGATCCCCAATTGCTTCTTTCCAAGGGGTTACA
>JALWRV010000126.1 GCA_027080545.1 Parvularculaceae bacterium | reverse complement strand
CCTCACGACCTGCCGCAAAGGCGTTTTTAACATCTTCTTCACCAGCCTCCCACCATACGCCGGACAGTCCCGCGGCCCCGGCTGGATTAACCAACGGGTGCGACGCCCCAGATCGGCATTCTTTTCCAGCAACCAGAGAGCCAATATCCGTATAAGGAATATCAGCCCCCATGGCCGCCATAATACGCACCATCTCCTGACGCACACCCGGCTCCCGACCCGCAGAATTTTTACGGTTAGGAAAAATATCTTTAGGTAATTTTACATGGGCATGAACCGGCGCTTCACCCTTTGCCAGCAATCGCGTTAACACATCCTGCGGTAATTCCAATAATGTTTCGAGGCTGACATTCTCATCCCCCACTTGCGCCACAAAAGATGAATTAGCGGAATTTTCCAAGAGCCGCCGCACCAGATAGGCAAGCAGATCCTTATAGCCGCCAACCGGTGCATAAATACGCGCCGCTACCCCCGCCCCATCCAGCTCCGCTTCATAGAGCGCCTCCCCCATACCGTGAAGGCGTTGAAACTCAAATCCCTGCAACCCCATTTCAGAACTTTTTGCCAACTCGATAATTGTCGCCAAAGTCAGCGCATTATGGGTCGCAAATTGGGGAAACAGACGCGGGCGCATTTCCAACAGCGCCCGCGCACAATCCGCATAGCATAAATCCGTCACAGCCTTTTTGGTAAATACCGGAAACCCCTCAAGACCCCGCTCTTGGGCCCGCTTTAATTCGCTATCCCAATAGGCCCCCTTGACCAACCGCACCATGAATTTGCGCTCTAACCTTTGGGCCAGCGCATTCACCCATTCAATCACCTCCATGGCCCGCTTTTGATAGGCCTGTATGGCCAAACCAAAACCATCCCACCCGGCCAAAGAAGAATCCGCCGCCACCGCTTGAAACACATCCAAGGATAGTTCCAACCGATCCGCTTCTTCCGCATCAACGGTAAAGTTTAAATCATAGGCTTTTGCCTGTTGGGCCAAACGCAACAAAGAGGGCACCAATTCTTGCATCACCCGATCATAATGGCGCATCTCATAACGCGGATGGATGGCAGACAGTTTTACGGAAATGCCCGGGCGATCCGGCAATACACCGCCACGCGCTTGGGCCGCCTTACCAATGGTTTCAATGGCCTCCGCATAGGCCGCAAAATAACGTTTGGCATCGGCACTAGTGCGCGCACCTTCCCCCAACATATCATAGGAATAGCGAAACCCCCGCTGCTCTTGTTTGCGCGCCCGCCTTAAGCCCGCCTCGATGGTTTGGCCCAAGACAAAATGATGCCCCAAAAACTGCATGGCTTGGCGCACCCCTGTGCGAATGACCGGCAAGCCCAACCGCTTGACCAAAGCCTTGACCACCGCAGCGGGTGTTTCACCATCTTTCAGCAACCAATTCGATGTGCGAATACCAAAGCTCGCCAACATTAAAAGCCAGCTTTCTTGAGAGCCATCTTCATCCTGCCAATCGCCTTGACCCAGCTTTTCTTCGATCAACTCATTTTGAGTGGAGGCATCCGGCACCCGCAACAAGGCTTCCGCCAATACCATCAAAGCCAATCCCTCTTTGGTGGAGAGCGAATATTCCTGCATAAACTCTTCCAAGCCACCAGAGGCCGGGGCTGCGCGAATAATATCCACAAACCGTGTTGCCCGCTGCCGAATAGCCGTCCGCAGCGCTGGGGAAAAATCATTGCGCGCCAACATAGCTTGCACCATGACCGCATCATCCGGTGCAAACGCGGCCGAAAAGACCGGTAGATCCAATTTCAGGAGATCAGGCATAGGAAAACCTTTTCACGAATATCCGCTCATAGCATGGCCAATTTGGCCACCCTATAGCATC
>JALWRV010000125.1 GCA_027080545.1 Parvularculaceae bacterium | reverse complement strand
TTACGCACCTTGTCCATCAACGCTTTCAGCGTCTCGTCCAAGGTTCCGGTTTTCAGGATATCTTCGGCCAAAATAGCGCCCCTTTCACATCATACCAATTCGCCCAAAGCCAAGAAGCCCGGGCGAATTGTATTTCAGGTGGCCACCGCTAGGCGACCCACACGCCGTTAAACAGCGTATTGCGCTGTGTTCTTAACACGGCTCCACTCGGCCTTCTTGGCCTTGGCGGTATCCATCGAGCCATCGGCTTTCTGTGGGATGTATTCCACTTTCATCGCGCCAAACTGCAGGGTGATGCTCTCTTCGCAGATATCATCGCCATCCGAGCCGGACCATTCAATGTCCTGCACCATAACGTGCTTGAAGTGGAACTTCATGAAAGTCGCACCGGATTCGGTGGTCGAGCCACCCGAGCGGCGCAGCTCAACGATGCTTTCGTCAAAGTGGCGGCCAACACAGAGCTGCTGAAACATGCCCGGCGAGCCAAGGTCGGTTTTTTTGGTAATGCTGAACTCCTTAAAAGTCGCCTTACCAGCACCACCACCGCCCGAACTTGAGCCGATATTGATGTTGTTTTCAGCGCCAAAAGAAAAGCTGATCAGCTCGAAAGCGCCTTTGTCTGCCATTGAGGCGTCAAGGGTTTCGCCTGGAACCTTCTCTTTGTCTGCGGAAGCTGTGAAGTAGAAAAATGCGTCAAAAGCCATGGGAATCTCCTATAAATCATGGTGTCTCTAATTCGTGAGTCGGGCTGCGGGGAGCGCACCCCCCGAAGCGTTATTATATCACCTATTTCTTCTCGGAGGGCAGTTTCGATACCAATCGTAACGAAACAGACAGCCCCTCGAGCTGGTAATGCGGGCGAAGGAAAAACTTCGAAGAGTAATACCCGGGGTTGCCCTCGATCTCCTCGACGACCACCTCAGCGGCGGCCAACGGTTTTTGCGCCTTTACCTCTTCCGACGAAATGTCGGCATTGAAGTCAACGTAATCGTTAATCCAGGTTTGCAACCAATCTTGCATGTCGTCCCG
Organism: Parvularculaceae bacterium; assembly: GCA_027080545.1. Classification (GTDB taxonomy): domain Bacteria; phylum Pseudomonadota; class Alphaproteobacteria; order Caulobacterales; family Parvularculaceae; genus S012-90. The sequence continues at coordinate 832 of JALWRV010000125.1, read as the reverse complement.
TTCTTTGAACGAACCCACCTTATCTCTTACGATACACTTCAGATAGTGAGCGAAGCGGCAAGTTGCAAACAAATAAGGCAATCTTGCCCCAAGATTCGCGTTTGCCGTGGCATCCGGGTCATCATATTCGGCCGGTTTGTGCAGGCTCTGGGCGCCAATAAAGGCAGCTAAATCAGAGTTTTTACGGTGCACAAGCGGCATCAAGCCATTATTTGCCAGCTCTGATTCCCGACGGTCAGAAATTGCAATTTCAGTTGGGCATTTCATGTCCACGCCGCCATCATCGGAGGGAAAAGAGTGCGTTGGCAGGTTTTCAACCGCACCGCCGGACTCAACCCCGCGGATGCGCGTGCACCAGCCATATTGCTTAAAGCTCTTGGTGATGTTGGTCGCCATGCCATAAGCGGCATTTACCCACGCATACTTATCGCTGGAAGCGCCCTCGGTATCCTCCTCAAAGGCAAATTCCTCCACAGGGTCGGTTTTGGCCCCGTAAGGGTGCCGTCCAAGGAAGCGCGGCATGGCCATGGCCAAATACTGGCTATCGGCGCTCTCGCGCAGGCTCCGCCAAGCGGCATATTCCGGTGTCGAGAAAATTTTCGTCAGGTCGCGCGGGTTGGACAGCTCGTTCCAGCTATCCATCTGCATCAAGGATGGGCTACCACCCGTGATAAACGGTGCGTGCGCAGAGGCCGCCACCTTGGACATCTCGCCCAAAAGCTCCACATCGGGTGGGGAGTGGTCAAAGTGGTAATCGCCCACCAAGCAGCCATAAGGTTCGCCGCCAAACTGGCCAAACTCTTCTTCATAAATCTTTTTGAACACCGGAGAC
>JALWRV010000124.1 GCA_027080545.1 Parvularculaceae bacterium | reverse complement strand
TAAGCCGGGCCCCTAGTGCCAATACAAAGGCTTCGCCCAACATCAAGGCCAGCGGTTTGGGCATGCCCTCAGCGGCCTCGGCGTCACCGAGCATTTGGCCCCCGAGATAGCGCGCCCATCGATCCGGATGGGCGATGGCCAATTGTATGTCGCTAACCGAGGTGCCGAGATCATAGATATAGCAGGCCGCGCCCCTATCATCAGCCGTGGCCCCGTCATCAGCATTGGGGTCATCCTTTGCGTCTGCCTTTGGGGCTTCGGCTTTTGGATTTTCTTCCCCTTGGGGGCCTTCCTTTTGGGGGTCTTCCTTTTGGGGGGCTTGATCGGCCTTATCGCGGGCCCAATGTTCCAGCCCGGTTACCGCCTCTTGCTGGCGCAAGCTGATCTCGCAGGGCCTATCGAGAACCGCCTCGATGGTGGCGCCGAGCGCCCCTGCCAAGCCGCTCCAGAAATCGGCCATAGACGAAATCTGGTCTGGCACTTTCGTCCCAGCCCCTAATTTTCGTGCTAAAAATGGCCTGGGTCTATCATCCATGGTAGTGGCTCCACGCATTACAACCATTGATTGTGTTAAATGGTTGACAAAAGGTTAACGAGGCCCCGCAACACCGCACAAAACCACTACTTCCGGTAGCTAACCTTATTTTTATAATCCTCCGGTAGAACCCTTTTTGAGAGCCGCTCTGGTGCGGTTTCAAGGAGTGTCAAAAGGGTTATGGGTCAGGCGTCAATGGCAGCCCCTGCGGTTGTCCCCATCATCAAGAAAAAGAAAATCGTCAAAGGCGGTGGCCACCATGGGGGGGCCTGGAAGGTGGCCTATGCGGATTTCGTAACCGCGATGATGGCGTTTTTTCTGCTGATGTGGCTGCTGAACGCCACCACAGAAGACCAGCGCAAAGGCATTGCCGACTATTTCAACCCGACCATCCCCGTCAGCCGTATTTCCGGCGGCGGCTCCGATGCGCTTTCCGGCTCATCTATTTTTACCGAGCAAACCTATGCCAAAGAAGGCACCGGCGCGTCGAAAAAAATATCCATCACCAGCGAGCCCGATGCGGAGGCCCAAAAGGGCAAAACCAACGGCCAAGGTGAGCGTGATGGCGCCGATGGCGCCCAAACCGCTCAAGCCGCCAAAACCAATGATGCAAACGCCGACGCCGAAACCAGCGCCTTGTTGCAACAAGAGGTGGAAAGCTTGCAAAAAGCCCTGCAAGGGGCTGGGGATGGCATGTCCGAACATTTGCAAGTGCGCCTCACCCCGGAAGGCATTGTGTTGGAAATTGTTGATTCCGATGGGTCGGTTTTATTTCTGGTGGGGGATGATGAACCGTCAGATCTGTTGACCAATATTCTCGGCTATGTGGCGGGTTCTTTTTCCAATATTGAAAACAAAATCAAAATTGTTGGTCATACGGATTCGCGCCATTACGCGGCAACGGCCTCTTATGATAATTGGAACCTTTCTTCGGACCGGGCGATTGCCGCGCGCAAACTATTGATCGCATCGGGGTTCAATCCTGATCAGATTATCGAGGTTTCCGGCAAGGCTGATACCATGCCCTTGAACCCGGATCCGCTGGCCCCGGAAAACCGCCGCATCTCCATCACTATTCTCAAAGACTAGGGCCGACATTCCGTCTCCTATCGTTGTCCTGTCGCGCCCTATCCTTGTGCTGCCTGTCTTGCCCCTCCTGTCCTCGCAGGCGGCTCCGCCGCAGAGGGATCTGAGGGATCTGGGAGATCTGGCGGGGGCTTCGGCAGAGCCCCGCCACGGGTGGGGCTTTAAGACTTTATTAGGGTTTTGTTAACACACTCGCCATACAGCTTAAGGTTGTATTAACATAAAGGGCAACCATTATGAGC
>JALWRV010000123.1 GCA_027080545.1 Parvularculaceae bacterium | reverse complement strand
CAGCGCTTTGCCATTGCTCAGGCCAATGCTGCAATTGATTCCAAGGGTAAGCTCGAGCATGAGATGGTCAATTGCCGGATCAATGGCGAACCGACTTTGGTGCCGCGTGAAGAGGTAAGCCACATTGATGTCTCGCCCAAACAGCTGGTTTCTGTGGCGGCGGCGCTAATCCCGTTTTTGGAAAATGATGACGCCAACCGTGCTTTGATGGGCTCGAACATGCAACGCCAAGCGGTGCCTTTGGTCAAGGCGGAAGCGCCTTTGGTTGGTACGGGCATGGAGCGGGTTGTGGCCCGGGATTCCGGCGCTGCCATTTTTGCTCGACGCTCCGGTGTGGTTGAGCAGGTGGATGCGATGCGGATTGTTATTCGCGCCACGGAAGAAAAAGATCCCACCAAGCCCGGTGTGGATATTTATAATTTGCGTAAGTTCCAGCGCTCGAACCAATCCACCTGCATTAATCAGCGTCCATTGGTGCGTATTGGTGATCGGCTGGAAGCCGGCGACATCATTGCCGACGGTCCTTCGACGGATCTTGGTGAATTGGCTTTGGGCAAGAACGTGTTGGTGGCGTTCATGCCATGGAACGGATATAATTTTGAGGACTCGATCCTCATTTCCGAGCGTATTGTGCGCGATGATGTCTATACCTCTATCCATCTGGAAGAGTTTGAAATCATGGCCCGGGATACCAAGTTGGGACCGGAAGAAATTACCCGCGACATTCCAAACACTTCGGAAGAAGCGCTGCGTAATCTCGACGAAGCCGGGATCGTGGCCATCGGGGCGGAGGTTCATCCGGGCGATATTTTGGTTGGGAAAGTGACACCGAAAGGTGAAAGCCCCATGACCCCGGAAGAAAAACTGCTGCGGGCTATTTTTGGGGAAAAAGCCGCTGATGTGCGCGATAGCTCCATGCGCCTGCCGCCGGGGACCTCTGGTACGGTGGTTGAGGTGCGGGTGTTTAATCGACACGGCGTTGAAAAAGACGAACGTGCGATTGCCATTGAGCGCGAAGAAATTGAACGTCTGGCTAAAGACCGGGATGACGAGCTGGCGATTTTGGAACGCAACATATTTGGTCGCTTAAAAACCATTTTGCTGGGCAAGGAAGCGGTTTCTGGTCCGGGCACGATGGGTGCCGGTCGGGTAACAGAAGCCGCATTGGCTGAGCTTTCTCGCGGCCAATGGTGGAAGATCGCCCTCAGTAATGAAAAAGCTCAAGAGCAAATTGAAGCCTTGAAAAAACAATATGACGAAAGTCGTGACCGTCTGGAAGCGCGCTTTGAAGACAAGGTCGACAAATTGCAACGGGGCGATGAAATGCCGCCGGGCGTGATGAAGATGGTCAAAGTATTTGTGGCGGTAAAGCGCAAGCTGCAACCGGGCGATAAAATGGCCGGGCGTCACGGCAATAAGGGTGTGATTTCTAAAATCGCGCCCATGGAAGACATGCCGTTCTTGGATGATGGAACGCCAGTGGATTTCGTGTTGAACCCGCTTGGGGTGCCATCGCGGATGAATGTCGGTCAAATTTTGGAGACCCATTTGGGTTGGGCGTGTCGCGGTCTTGGTCGTCAGATCGCGGAAGTTGTAGAAGAATTTGAACGCTCCGGTGCCAAGGACAAGTTCATCGCCAAGATGAAAGATATTTACGGCAATGACCAAGAGTTCCCGACGGATGAGGAAGAGTTGAAAGAGCTGGGGCATAATCTGTCAAAGGGTGTGCCGATTGCTACCCCAGTCTTTGATGGGGCCAACGAAAAAGACATTGTTGAAATGTTGACCAAGGCGGGCCTATCGGAAAGTGGTCAAGTGACCCTCTATGATGGGCGCACGGGGGAGAAATTCGCCCGACCCGTAAC
>JALWRV010000122.1 GCA_027080545.1 Parvularculaceae bacterium | reverse complement strand
ATCGGGGAATATCGGGCGAGCAGGCGAGGGAATTGACAGATGAGCAAGAATAATAAGCCCAAAAAACCGCAACGGGCCAGCGCCCTCACCAGACGCCAAACCTTAATGGGCGGGGCAGCCCTAACCACCGCCGGTGGCCTATCTGCCTGTTCGTCAAACCAATTTTCCGTAGAAGATACGGGCAGTAGCACCGGCTTCGAACATGGCATCGCTTCTGGTGACCCAACCCACGACTCGATTGTGCTGTGGACCCGCACAACGCCCAGCGGCCCACGCTCCACCAGCCTCGTCAAAGGCCAATGGCAAATCGCCACAGATCCAAATTTCAAAAACCCCACACAAGAAGGCAGTTTTGAAACCGGCCCCCATCGCGACTGGACAGTAAAAATTCATGTCAAAAACTTACAACCGGATAGCCATTATTATTACCGCTTTCTGGTCGATGATTTAACTTCTCCCCTGGGCCACACCCGCACCCTGCCCGACGGCCATGTTAAACGCCTGCGCCTTGCGGTGGTCTCATGCAATTCTTGGCAACACGGCTTTTTCAATGGCTATGACCACATTGCCAGAGACCCCGACTTCAATGCTGTTTTGCATCTGGGCGATTATATTTATGAATATGGAACCGACGGATATGGCGGCGATATTGGCCAGCGCATTGGTCGTTTGCATGAACCGTCCCATGAAGTTTGGACCCTGAGCGATTACCGCAAACGCCATGCCCAATATAAGACCGACCCAGCGATGCAGGCGATGCACAAAATCCATCCGATGATTTTGATGTGGGACGACCATGAGGTCGCCAATAATAGCTGGTCCGGCGGGGCACAAAACCATCAAGCCAATGAGGGCGACTGGAAAGAACGGGTGCGCAATGCTCTGCAAGCCTATTATGAATGGATGCCGGTACGCGACCCGGAGCCAAACCGCCCCCGCGAAGCGCTTTACCGGTCCTATAAATTCGGCGACCTTGCCACCTTGGTCACGATCGAAACCCGCCTCACCGCCCGCTCAGAACAAATCCTCATTGAAGATCACGCCGATGATTTCAACTCACTGGAAGATGTTGAAAAATTTCGACAGAATGTGTTGAACGATCCTGATCGTTATATGCTCGGTCAAGCCCAAATCGACTTTGTCGAAAAAGAGCTCGCACAGTCCAAACGTCAAGGTCAACCGTGGCGCTTGGTGGGCAATCAAATTTTGATGGGCGAAGTTAAAATCCCCGATCTCACCCCCTTCATCAAAGAAGAAACCATCGCCAAAATCGAAAAAGACTGGTCCGGCGTACGGGCATTCGTGGAAACATCAAAATATCGCTTCCCCCTCTATCTTGATGCCTGGAGCGGCTATCCCAATGCGCGCGAGCGCTTCTACGCCGCATGCGAACGCGCTGGTGCTACCGATCTGGTGGTACTAACCGGCGATGCCCATGAGTTTTGGACCAATGATCTCTATCGCGAAAACGGCACCAAAATGGGCATCGAGCTTGGCACCTCCTCCATAACCTCCGCCACGGTGGAAGAATATCTAGGCAGCGGTACCAAGGATTTTGCCCTATTGGTCACCCGCGATAACCCGCAAGCCCGCTATTATGACCCCCTCCACAAAGGCTATATCGACCTCACCCTCACCCATAAAAAGGGGGTGGCCAAACATGTCTCCATGTCAACGGTCGAAGCCCCGGACTATAAAGTCAAAATCACCGCCCAATTTACCTTTAAACCCAAAGCGAATTCGGTACATTTTACAGGCCATAAAGGGTTAGGGTTCAAAGAATGGGTATTGTGGCGCCAAAAATCCGCCCCTTAAAAACCCTGATCCATTTCTTCCGCCGGACAATCGGGGCAATCCCCCACCGGCTTGGCGG
>JALWRV010000121.1 GCA_027080545.1 Parvularculaceae bacterium | reverse complement strand
GGGCTTGCGTAAAATTAGTGCGCACCAAGGCGATTGTGTCTTTATCATCGTCCTCGAGCAATAGTTTGATGTCGAGCTTGTTGAGCGGATAATCAAGCTGATCAAGGGCCTTGCGCAAATGGGGTATGGCATTTTGTTCCTTATATAAAGGCACCAAAATTGTGATTATGGGTAATTGGTGTTCTGGTCTTACGGGTGGTTCGGCGTGTTGAAAAACATTGTCGGTTTGAGTGCTTTTGGCGATCAACCAAAATTTGAAAATAAGAATAGCAAGAAAATAAAGTTGAAAGAAAAAGATCAAGGCGAGACCCGTTGTTTTAGGGGCTATCAAAAAGAAGAGTAGGCCGGAGAGCAAGAAAGCGATTAGCCATTTATGTTGGCGCCTATCCAGCCTTTTATGGGCCGACCAATGGGGCGCGCGTTCCGGTAAAAAAGCATGGGCATAATGGCCGAGGAGAGGCATGTGTGACCTGCGCACCTGTTGGCATTGCTGTGAGGTGGCACAGCGCAATATGGCGTTTCTAAACTGCCCCAACGCTTTGTCTTGGCGTTGTTGTGGTTTCGTGCCCTGTTTGATCAATAGCGGCTCCACAGGCTGAGGGAAATCGCGCGGCCTTCTGCGATATTGCGTCCGGCATATTCATCAAGCAAAGCCAGCTCAAAATGGTAGCGGGTTGTGAGCTTATATTGGGCGGAGATTTGTAGTTGGAAACTGTCATAATCATTGCCAAACTTGAGGGGGGCAATGGGGGCGGGATTGGAAACAGCGAAACTATTATAGGATTTTGCATTGAATGTGAGGCGCGGGGTTAACGTATAGCCGATTGCGATATCGACCTTTAACTGATCGGCATCAGCGCCCAAACTTTTTCGCAAGCTGTTTTCAATGGCGATGAAATGTTTTTTTTCATCGCCAAAATTACGCCCCCATAACAGGCCAAAATCTATCGCCTCATCGCGGGCTTGTTGATTGCTGAAACCGGCTGGGCCGTAGCGCTGTAGATTGGCATTAGCGATAAACCCTAATTTTATGGCCCATCGATCCGGATGGTTTGGGCGGATTTGTCTTTGTATCGCCAAGGAGCGCTCTGCCCAGCCACGGGCGGCGAAGGGATCCTCTCTTTGGTCGGAATATTGATCGGTGTAGATGAAATTTCCGATCAGGGTGAAGCGGTGGCCAAGACCCAATTCTCCATAGGTTTGGGAGGCTATTTGACGAAAGCCGGTGCCATTTTCCCCTTGATAGTGGGACAGGCTGGTGATGAGCAAAATATCCCCTGCTTGTTGTCCCCATGGTCCTGCCTTGGCGGGAAGGCTATAGGCCCCCATGAGCCAGACCAGCAAGCAGAGCCAGATCGGTCTTGATTGATAGAATGACAAATCCCCGCCTCTCAATTCACGGGTTTGGTGCTTGTGACCATCGCCACATAAGATTGGCGCCAAACCCGGCCCCTTTTTTGCCTAAACCTCATCAAATGTCCGTCAGCAGGAGGGATTAGTCAATCATTTGGGATAAAATAAGCGTGAGCAACCGGGGGTTGTGCACGGGGGGCGGATGGGGCTAGGTCTTGTTGTAACTCTACTTAAGCTATTGCAATTAAAGGCGAACATTCAAAAGTTGGGGCCTGTATGGATATCGCATTGAGTATAAAGCGTACGCCCGAGCAATTTGAGGCGGTGGAAGCCTATTTTTCCCGTGGACTGAAGGCAGCCAAAAAACATGGGGTGCCGTTTATGGCAGGCTTGGCGGTGCCTATCGTGAGTGGCCTTGCCGGGGGCGGGGCCGCGCTGATTTTACGCAATGTACCGCAGGAATTATGGCCGCCTATGGCGTGGGCGGGTCTTTGGGGGGCTTGTGTGGCGGTGTTGCTTATGC
>JALWRV010000120.1 GCA_027080545.1 Parvularculaceae bacterium | reverse complement strand
CTGGTACGGGCGGATATGGCCAGCACCGGTGATGTAGTGGCTGCTTTGGGTTTGGTCTCGCTGGTAACTCCGTCACTGTTTGATTTCGGGCGGGTTTATGAATATCGCAAAAGCGCCACTATCGCGGCGGAGAAAACGGAAAGCCTGCTGGCGCGCGGGCCGATCATTCCACCTGCGATAGAGGGCAAGCCGATCAAGAAATTAAAAGGCGAGCTTGTCTTCAACGATGTTTGCGTGGCGGGGGTTTTTGATGGGTTATCGGCCCGTTTGAAGCCGGGCAGGACGACTTTGTTGCTGGGTGACAATGGGGCCGGTAAGTCGACCCTGTTGGCGCTGGCCTTACGATTGATGGATCCGGACAAAGGCGCTTTGTTGCTCGATGGACACGATATTCGCACCATACCGTCTGGGCGCTTGCGTCGCACGATTTCAATTGCCAGTTCAACCATGCCGCTCATGAGCGGAACCATTGCCAGCAATATTCTATATGGCAGTTCCAAGGCGGGTGATGAAGATGCGCGCGCTGCGGCCGCTGCGCTTAATATGGATATTACAACGCCAAGCTCGCCTTATTATTTTGAGCGGCGGGTTTATGAAGGCGGTAGCAATTTGAGCGCTGGAGAACGGATGCGAGTGGTGCTGGCCAGAGCGATTGTTGGTGCGCCAAAAATTCTTTTACTCGATGAGCCGGAAGGTCACCTCGACGAAGAAGGGTTGGTTGCCCTGAAGCAATTACTAAACAACTATCCGGGTGCGATTTTAATGGCCACCCATGGGGGCGAAATTATAAACGGGTCTGTCAATGTCTGGCATCTGGCTGATGGCGGGCTGGCGGTCAAGGAGGGGCGGTGATGATCACCGTTCATAATTTTATGAAAATGCAAAGCCGTGATAATAATCGAGCCGCTACGGGACATTTACAAAACTCCCGCGTGTGCGCTTTGGCGTCTGGGGGCAAGGCGGGGCTGGATTATTTTGTTTATCTGCCACAGGCAAACCGGATTAATGGCGAAGTGATGGTTACGGTGCATGGCATCGGTCGCAATGCGGCGGAACATGCTTATCGATTTGCGCCATTGGCGGAGGAAATGGGTTTTTGTCTTATTGCCCCGCATTTTACCCGTTCCCGGCATCATCATTTTCAATCTATGGCACGAGGAAGCGATGGGGATTTGCCTGATGAATCTTTTCTGGAGGTATTGGATGACTTTACCGCCCGCACCGGCCTGCCCACCGACCGGGTAAAACTGTTTGGTTATTCTGGGGGTGGGCAATTTTCTCACCGTTTCACCATGGTGCATCCGGAACGCATTGAGCGTTTGGCGATAATGGCGGCCGGGTGGTTTACCATGCCAGATACAACGCTGCCCTATCCTTATGGCATGGGGCCAAGTGAGGCCATGGAAGGGCGGCAATTTAATCCGGCCAATATTCTTTCGGTGCCGACCAAGGTCTTTGTTGGCTCTCGCGATGAGAAGCGTGACAGCTCTTTGAATCGGAAAAAAATAATCGATCAGTCGCAAGGAAAAACGCGGATCGAGCGGGCGACGAATTGGGTCAACACAATCAATCGATTATATAGCGATGATGCAAAAAAGCATCAGATTGAATTGAAATTATTGCGCGGCATGGGGCATAGCTTTACCCGCAATATGGATAAATGTAACCTGGGGACGCACATTGTGGATTGGTTGTTCCCAATCAACCAGAGAAGGACTGGAACATGAAAAAGAGTAAGATGATGATTAGTTTAATGGGCGGCGCTGCCGTGCTGTTGATGGCAACAAGCGCGATAGCGCAGGAGACCTCATTCGATGAAGATGGGTTCACCATTGAAGGCGATAATGTGACGGTCCAGATTGGCGGGCGACTGCATCTTGATACGGT
>JALWRV010000119.1 GCA_027080545.1 Parvularculaceae bacterium | reverse complement strand
GTTCTGTCTCAATATATTGATTTCTATGCCACCACCCCCAAACCAGAGCGGCGACCATGAAAAGTGTAAAAATCTGTGTTCCCCAGGCCCGTTTGGGGCCTTTTGAAGAGACTTTCAGGGATTGTTTATGGGCTTTTTCCTTAGTCGTTGCTGCCGCCTGTGCTGAGTCGTCTTTAAGGGCTGAGACATGCCGGGCCCGGGCAGCAAGTTTTGCTTTTTTGCCCAAGATTCTGATTTTGAAGGGAGGTGTTAGACTATTCAGTTCCGCCAATTTATGCGCTCCAATCCCCAACCTAACAAGTTTGATCCGTCCTTTTGTCAATCTAACGTGGCTTTGAAAAAAGGCGCAATTAAATTTTGGAATAAACTATCTGCATAACCGTTAATGTTCTGGGAAAGGATAATTATAATTTTATCGAATCAAATTGCTGCATGTTAAGAATCCACATCGTCAAATATTTATAGCCATCAAATGTTTATGGCTTGGGCTTTATGCGTGGAGGATATTCACACAGGCGGCAAATTATCCAGCTTTATCCGGTAGATAAATGAGGCAACCATGAAAATTTCCAGCCCTACCTTCGGTTTCATTATTTTGGCGATAATTATAGCCAATGGTGTCGGCCTATACTTATTTATTGGCAAGCCATCTAAGCAATGGACGGGGGCGCCTGTCTATGTTCAGTCGGACAACATCACCCTAAGGCCCGATCTTGGCATGGCTGCAAACACTTCTTCTTTGGACAGTGTGGATAGTATGATAGCCCGGTTACAGGCCCGCCTTGAGCAAAACCCTGATGATGTTGAGGGCTGGCGCATGCTGGGGTGGTCCTTCTTTAATTTAGACCGTTATGCAAAGGCCGCAGAGGCCTATGAAAGAGCGGCATCGCAGCGTCCACAAAATGATGATTATCTAACCTCATGGGGTGAATCTTTGACCATGGAGGCCGGTGGTCTGGTTACAGATGAGGCTTATGAGCTGTTTCTTAAGGCGCTGGCTATCAATCCGAATAATCCGCGCGCTAATTTTTTTAAAGGCCTTCGTTTCGATCAAAATGGTGATAGCCGAGCTGCTTTGGATTTATGGGTCGAGCTGGTCAATAATGCGGCACTGGAAGATGAATGGGCCTCTTCCTTGCGTGACCGTATTCTCTCGACGGCGTCCGATAAACAGATAGATATTTCCGGGCGCTTAAAAGAAACCACTTCCTCATTCACACCAAATTCTGATCCAAGTTCTGGTTCTATTTCTGGTCCTAGTCGACGGCAAATGGTTGAAGCCATGGCGATGCCAGAGCAGGACCGCCAAGCGATGATTGAAGGTATGGTGGCACGGCTCGCCTTGCGCTTGCAGCAAAACCCAGATGATGTCGATGGCTGGGAACGCCTTATCCACTCTTATCAGGTAATGGGGCGCACCACAGAGGCAACCGAATCTTTGCAATTTGCGCTCGGCTATTTTGCGGATGATCCTGAAATTCAAGAACGGCTCTTGGCCAAAGGCAAAAAGTTAGGTCTTTCAGTAGAGTAGAAATGGGTGACAAATATATATGGAATTTCACTATCTCTGGTTGGTGTACCTCTTACCGCTCGCGCTCATCATTCTATTTTATCTGTTTAATCGAGACCATAAATCGCGTGTGGCAGAATCTCATTATCGGGAAGTGGTTGACGCTGGTCTGACCGAGCCACCCTCGCTGCATCCGCTGATTGATCCGTCTGTTTGTATCGGGTGTGCTGCTTGCGTAAAAGCCTGTCCAGAGGGAAAAATACTGGCCCTCATACAAAAAAAAGCGGTTTTAATCGAGCCTACCCATTGCATTGGTCACGGGGCGTGTGCCAAGGCCTGCCCCGCACAAGCGATCAAGCTTGTTTTCGGTACCGAAAAACGGGGGGTTGATATTCCATTTGTTGGTGCTGATTTTCAAACCAATGTACCGGGCATCTATATTGCCGGCGAGCTTGGGGGCATGGGCCTCATTCGCAATGCCATAGAACAAGGCAAACAGGCCATCGACTCTATTGTGAAAAATCACTCACACAGTAATAAATATGATTTTGATGTCATCATCATTGGCGCTGGCCCGGCCGGTTTTGCGGCCTCTCTAGCCGCGAAAAAATATGGCTTAAGGTTTAAGACTATTGAACAAGAAGATTTGGGCGGTACGGTCGCTCATTATCCTCGCGGCAAGTTGGTTATGACCAAACCAGTAGAATTGCCCATTATAGGGAAAACAAAGATTAAAGATCCAACAAAGGAACATTTATTATCCTTTTGGCAAAGTGTTGAAAAAAGAGCTGGCTTAGAGATCAATTATGGTGAGCGGGTTTCGGATATCGAATCCGATCAGGATGGTTTTACGGTTATAGCCACTGGTAAGCGCTATATCACCCAAACAGTGCTTTTAGCTATTGGACGCCGAGGCACCCCTCGAAAACTAAATGTGCCTGGCGAACAGCTCAGCAAAGTTGTCTATCGCATGGTTGATCCTGAACAATATCAGGGCCAAAAAGTTTTGGTCGTTGGGGGCGGCGACAGTGCTTTGGAGGCCGCAGCAGAAATAGCCGAACAGCCGGGGACGCGGGTTATCCTTTCCTATCGTAAGGAAGCCTTCTCGCGGGCCCGTCAACGCAATCGAGAACGGGTTGCGCAGTTGGCAAAAGAAAAAAAATTATTGATAGCCTTTTGTTCTTCTGTGCATTCCATCACGCCGGATTCGATTATTCTCAAACATGAGAATAAGTTAAAAAAGGCAGACAATGATGCGGTTATTGTTTGTGCTGGCGGTATTCTGCCAAGCGCTTTTTTAAAGTCCATAGGCGTAGAGGTGGAAACCAAATATGGCACGGCCTAGTCCGCCTAAGTAGGTTGGGGAAATTCATCTTTGGTTGAATTTATAAATTCGATTAGCTAGGGCGCGTTTAATCCAATAGCGAGATAGGGGGCCAGTTTCGTTCGCTAGGCCAATGTCATGGTTGGGCTTGGTATAGCCGAGACAGATAAAGAAATTTAGTATGATTGCCACTTGCGGGCGATGGCGGATTGTTCTTCTTCGCGTGATAGAGGGGCCTCGGCCATGCTGTTCTGGATAAAATGGTCCATTGAGCGATTGCTGGCGGCAGAAGCTGTTTGATAGCTGTCATTATTGTGGTTGGGGGCTTTGGTGGCGACGATAATTTGTAATTGCCATTGATCATCAGTTTTGCAGGCGACAGCCTGTTTTGCCTGCTGAGCGGCTTCGATAATAAACTGGCGGCAAAAGGCGCCATCCTTATTTTGGAAGCTAACGAGGGGGGTCAATGTGGCGTCATAATTGGCTACCCTCACCGGGCTGGTGCTGGGGGTGGTCTCAAGGACTTCGGCAAAAGGTGCATCTAGATTGTTCGCCAGTAGAATATTATCCATTTGAGTAGGGGTAGGCGCGAGGAGACTGCGCCCTGCAAATAGGCCGACCATCAAGGCCAGGGAAGCGGCAATGGCTGTTGGCCAGATTGAGCTGCCCCCAAAGGGCGAGCGGTCATTGGCTGCTTTTGGCAGGGGGTTGGTTGCGATCAAATTACGTAAATCTTGCGGTAGGGGGCGTGTGTCAATGGTGCTTAGATAGGTCGCTCCCAGTCTTGAGGCTTGGCGTAAATCATCCAGACGCTGCTGCAATGCAGGGTCTCGTTCACAAGCAGCCTCGATATCAGCCATCTGCTTCTGGGGAAGCTCATGATCGATGAAGGCGGATAGTTGGTCATCAGTATAAGTCATAGCAGCACTCAATTCGGTTCCGGTCGATTCTGGTTCACTTGCTCTAAGGTTGAACCTTGGTTTTGGGTTTGGTCGGTGGGGATGACCCAACGGCTTCAACAAGGCTTTTGCGGGCTCGGGACAGTCGGCTCATAATCGTGCCGATGGGGGCGTCAAGAATATCAGCCGCTTCGGCGTAACTCATGCCTTCAACCGCCACCAAATCCAGCACAGCGCGCTGATCGTCTGGCAGGTTGGTCATGGCCTCTTGCACCTGCTGTAGGGCCAGCCTGCCCATCATGTGTCGTTCACCGTCCTGCGTTTGTGCGAAGTCGATTTTTTCCTCCTCTACAGCACGCAGCCTCACCTTGCGGGCCCGCATTTCGTCGATCCATATATTGCGACAAATACGGAATGCCCATTTCAACAAATGCACATCTGCCGGTAATGGACGTGACAGAATGCGCTCGATGGTCATTTGTAACAGATCATCCGCCTCGAAATGGGTGCCGGTCAAAGAATAGGCAAACCGCCGCACGGGCGCGATGATCGTGACGATCTCCTGACGTAAAGCATGATCGTCTAATGACATCACTAGTCCTATAACGGTTCGGCCTATGGGTTTATTCCCATATTTGGGGGAATAATTTGCTGTTTTAATCGTTAAATTGCTAGGTAATAAAACGGATATAATGAAGGGAAATCAAGGTTTTTGTCGCGTGACAGGGGGGATTTTAATTGGTAAAACCACCCTCATACAAGGTAATTTTGTGCGTAAATCGGGGAATTAACCATGCGCCAGATGGTTGTTGGATTTTTAGTGTCATTGATGAGCTTTTGGCTGGTTTTTGCCAATGGCATGCCGCTGTCCGCGTATGGCGGCGCTGCAGCCATGCAATCGGTTTCCCCGGATGATGATATTGAAGACGAGGTGGATGAAGATATTGAGACGCAGGTTGAAGATGATATCGAAGATGAAACCCAAGAAGATGTGGAAGACGCGATTGAAGATGAGGTAGAAGACGAGGTTGAGGATGATGTTTCTGAGGATGTAGAGACGGATATCACAGAAGATATTGAGACCGATGTAGAAGAGGATGTGGAAACCGATGTTGCGAATGAGGCGGAAGATGATGTTGAAACTGAAATAGAGCAAGATATCGAAGACGAAGCGGAAGAAAATATCGAGGCGGATAGCGAAGATGAAATAGAGGATTCCGTCGAAGAAAGCGTCGAGGAAGATGCGGAAGATCAGGTCGAAGAGGATGTAGAAGAGGCGGTAGAAGATGACGCCGAGGAAGACGTGGAGGATGATGTAGAAGACAGTGTTGAAGACGATGTCGAGGATGCCGTCGAAGACGACGCGGAAGATGAGGTTGAAGACGAAGTTGAAGATGGTGTCGAGGATTCTGTAGAAGATGATGCAGAAGATGATGTTGAGGGTGACGTTGAAGATCATGTTGATGATGAAATCGAAGGCGACATGGGCGACGATGATGATGAAAGCACCGAGATCGAAGATGACGACGATGAAAACCAAGACGAGGAAGAAGCTCTTGATGAAGAGGCTGATGCGGCCGCTAAAATGGCGATTTCTGACCTCGGTGGCGAAATCGTCGAAGATGCCCTTGATCGCTTTACCAATAATGATAATGGCGAAATAATCGAACCGGATGTTTGGTTGGTGTTGGGTGATGGGGCCCTGAACCAACAATTACAAGAATTGGGATTCAATTTATTGGCAAGCGAGTCCATGGATGGGCTTGGGGTGTCCTTGATAAAATTTTCCAAACCGGCGGACCTGACCATGGCGGAAGCGCAGGCGCTTTTGCAGAACATTAAAGCCAACGAGTCTATTGACTATAATCATTATTTTACCGCCAGTGCTGTTAATCCCACGCCCAGACAAGAGACCAGCCTGTCTCCGCGAGAGGCTCTACCGATGCCGTTTGAAACGGATGGGTCTGGCCTGCGTTTAGGGTTGATTGACACAAGGGTTAATGCCCATCACGTCCTTACCCATGAGGCGATGATAGAGACCAGAAGTTTTACCAAGAATGCCAGAAGCGTGCCCGATGATCATGGTACCATGATGGCGTCTATCTTGGTTGGGCGGGGTCGTGATTATGATGGGTTATTGCCGAAGATGGCTCTCTATGCGGCATCGGTGTTTGAGCGTTCCCCAGAGGGCGAGGATATGGCCAGTACCCTGTCTTTGGTGCGTGCGCTTAATTGGATGGTTGAACAGGATGTGCCCGTGGTCAATATGAGTTTGACCGGACCTTCCAACAATATTTTGCAATCCGCTATTGAGCGCGCCTCTCAAAAGGGTGTGATTATTGTTGCGGCCGCAGGCAATGGTGGCCCCATGGCACAGCCCTTATATCCTGCAGCCTATGACCAAGTGATCGCGGTGACCGCGATAACGGCAGACAAGAAAATATATTACCTGTCCAACCGTGGTGATTATGTAGATTTTTCTGCCCCCGGTGTTGATATTGTCCATGCGGTCAATCAGGGGCAAGAAGATGATAATGCGGTGGGGGTTTCTTCCGGCACCTCTCTGGCGTCCCCCTTTGTTGCGGCATCTATTGCCGTTTCTATTGACCGGAACAAAAATGATAGTCGGTCACGGCAAGATATTTTGCGCGAGCTTCAAGCCCTTGCCGAAGATTTGGGAGATGAGGGCTTTGATCCGGTTTATGGATATGGCCTAATCCACCCCATGCAATAGGCTGCTCATACCCATCCGCACAGCATGAAATATCCGCTTTAAATAAAACGGCACGGTGTCTGATTACTCAAACACCGTGCCGTCCATTCAGCATTCGGCGTATTGTTGGGGGGAAATATTCCGAATGGCTGATGGGGCTGGACCTGATCGATACAGGATTAGCGAGGGTCCGTTATGGGTTGAATATGTATTCGCGTTAAAACGTTCTCCCTAATTGCAAGCCGAACATATTTTGTTGATAGTTCGCGCTTGGTAGGTTTGAATCAAATTCCGCATGTTCGAAGGAAACCCGTGTAAAAACGGCTTGCGAGAAAGGATATTCTAATTCCGCTTTTATCCGCAGGCGATCATCGGAGCGATTAACGCCGATCGAAGGGGTTGGTGATGAATAGTCTCGTGCTTCTGCGCGCACTGAGAGGGCCATCTTTACTTCCCGGTTTGTCCAATTGACCCGTTGTTGAAACTTTACTTTCACTTTCACGGATTCATAATCAAACTCTGAGGCCAGAGCGTTTTCGTTGGCTTTGGCGATACCGAATAACCAATAGCGTTTGGTGCCATCTAGAAACCAATAAATATCGCCACCCCCAGAATTGGTATGGGAATCGCGAACAGGGTTGGTGTCAAAGCGCTTGTCCGCATAGTTGAAAAATACGCGCCCATATAATTTCTTGGTGAAAAACCCTGAAAGAGAGGGGGAGACTTGGTTGATGGAGAGAAAATCGCGCCCATCAAGCAAGGCTTTGGAATAGCGATAGGCGAGACCGGCCTTTGCGCTATCAAAATCATGGACCAGTTCAGCACTGGCCAAGTGGCTTTGTATATCGAAGGCGGAGAAAGTTTCATGCAGGCTTTGGGAGAAGCTATAGCCCAGTTTGAAATCGGTGCGTTTGGTTAGCGGGGTTAGCATTTTTACCCGCGCTTTTAACGAGACCAGGCTGTCTCCCTCGCGGGTGGTGCTGTCCAGCTCATTTACGGAAACATTGCTGTCATAATAGATGCCGCCGAGCAAAGAAAAATCCACTTTGGTTTTCGATGGCTTAGACTTTGATGGCTTAGACAGTGTCGGCTCCTCCGCAGTCTCTTTCGGGGTCGCTTGCGCCATGGCGGGGCTGATTATGTTAGTTGCTAGTAGCAATACACTTCCCCATAGGCCAAAAAACCCTGATAAGGGCTGTGGTTTCTGTTTAATTACGGCCACCTTTGCCAAGGTCATTCTCTTCATTTTTTTGATCTTCCTCCAACCAATGAAGCTCGACCATAACAGTGGTGCGGCGTAG
>JALWRV010000118.1 GCA_027080545.1 Parvularculaceae bacterium | reverse complement strand
GTGTGATTGATGATGGTTACGCAACCAGTGCCGAGAGCGTGGTTCGCTCCATCGCTTCATGTGATCGGGCTTTTTGGATTGGTCACGGGCTGTGCCGGCCATTGGCGGCTTTTAGTGAGGATGAGTTTTTGCCCGAGCGCGCTTTTCTCTATGCGTCCGACAGCGATATTGAGACATGGTTGCGCGACAAAGGCGTTATCGTTCACACATTTGATAGTGCGGCCATGGCCATTGCCGCAGCGTTTTTGCAGGCCCGCTCCTGCAATCGCGGGGGGATTAGCATATTATGGGCCCCGGGGACACGCCATCGGCTTAATGGACGCCATCGCCAGCAATTTCAATATTATTTACAACAGATCAAACAATCAGGTGCCGCATGAACACAGTTACTGCCCAGCCTATTTCTTTGCCATTGGCAAGCGGTCGAAAATTTATCCGTCGATGGTGGCGCTCGCTTGATCGGGTGACGATGGGGGCGACGGCACTTCTTATTTTAATCGGGGTGACTTTGTGTTTTGCGGCCAGTCCGGTGACAGCCGCCCGTTTGGGGTTGGCGGATCCGATGCATTTTGTCGAGCGACAGCTATTGTTTTTTATCCCCGGGCTGGTGGCTCTGGTTGGGTTGACTTTTTTAACTCCGTTACAGGCCCGCAGAGTAGGTGTTTTGGTCTTTGCAGTGGCGGTTATTTTGATGGGTATGGCGCTTATTTTAGGACCTGAAATCAATGGGGCCAAACGCTGGATTTTACTTGGTGGTTTTTCCTTACAGCCATCGGAATTGATGAAGCCCGGCTTTGTGATGATCGCGGCTTGGTTGTTGGCAGAAGGGGCGCGGGATAAATCATTTGCCGGCGGGTTGGTCGCTCTTGGGCTTTATGGGGCGGTAAGCCTATTATTATTAATGCAGCCAGATTATGGCCAATGGATGTTGCTTACGGCGATTTGGGGCGTGATGTTTTTTATCGCCGGATGGAGCCTCTATTGGTTGTTTGGGTTGGGGGCAGGGGCTGGTATTGCTTTTTTCCTTGGCTATCAATATGCCCCCCATGTGGCGTCACGAATTGATCGGTTTTTAAATCCGCAATCTGGTGACACGTATCAGGTAGACAAAGCGTTGGAGACATTGGCCAATGGGGGGTTGCTGGGAAAAGATTTTTCCGGGGCCAGCCATGCGGTAAAATATTCACTGCCTGACGCTCATACAGACTATATTTTTGCCGTTGCCGGGGAAGAGGCAGGATTTGTTCTGGGGGCCTTGATTATTATTCTGTATGCGGTGCTGGTCATTCGCGGATTGTTGAGGGCCTGTCAGCAGACATCGATTTTTATGCAAACAGCCATTTGCGGGTTAAGTGCGCTGATCGGTTTGCAAGCGATCATCAATATTGGGGTTAACATAAATTTGCTGCCCTCAAAGGGGATGACCTTGCCATTTATTTCTTATGGGGGGTCTTCCCTGCTGGCGTCCTGTTTGACCATTGGTTTATTGTTAGCGCTTACCCGCAGCCGGGGACAAAGCTGGCGTGAGAAGGATCAGTTGCCATGACCGGATCACGCATAATTGGCATTGCTGCCGGTGGTACGGGTGGGCATATGTTTCCCGCGCAAGCGCTTGCGGAAGAAATGAAGCAGCGGGGGTGGCGGGTTATTTTGTTCACCGACGAGCGGGGGATGCGCTATGGCGAAAAATTTCCCGCAGATGAGGTGGTGCGTCTAGCTGCCGCGACCCCAAGTGCTGCTGGTGTGATGGCCAAATTATGCGCAGTGATGACGATTATTAGTTCTATGATGAAGGTGCGCAAGAAATTCAAACAGGCAAAACCGGCTATTATTGTCGGGTTTGGTGGTTATCCTTCGGTGCCAACAATGTTGGCGGCACGGTTTTCAGCCATCCCTTATGGATTACACGAACAAAATGCGATTTTAGGCCGGGCCAATCGATTGCTGGCGGGAGGAGCGCAATTCATTGCCCATGCGTTCTCGCGTTTGGAGCGCTTAGGTCGGACAAAGGCGCAGATTTTGGAAACCGGAAATCCGGTACGACAGGCAATAAAATCAAAAACCGCCAGCGCATTTGAAGAACCAAAAGCAGACCAGCCATATCATTTACTGGTCTTTGGTGGCTCTCAGGGGGCGGCCTTGTTTTCGCGCATTGTGCCGGAAGCCTTGTCTTTGTTGCCGGATAGTTTGCGATTGCGGATCCGGCTGGTGCAGCAAGTGCGGTCTGATGAGGAAGCGGATGTGCGTGCCGCGCTGGACGGAGCGGGGGTAAGCTATGAGCTGGCCCCGTTTTTTGCAGATATGCCGGACCGATTGGCGTGGGCGCATTTGGTGATTGCCCGGGCCGGAGCCTCGACCGTAACGGAAATAGCCACCATTGGTCGGCCCTCAATATTAGTTCCCCTTGGCATTGCCATGGATGATCATCAAACGGTCAATGCTGAAGTGTTGGTTGAGGCTGAGGGGGCGGTGCTGGTGCAAGAGGGAAATTTCACCGCGCAAAATTTGGCCCAAGAAATAACACAAATTATTGCCACACCGGGGCGCTTGACGGATATGGCATCCCGGGCGCAGGCTCAGGCCAGCGATGGCCCAACAGTGAAATTGGCTGATCTGGTCGAGACCCATAGCGGTGTTAAAAATAGAGTAGCGTAATGACAGATATCCAATCCAATGATCCTCGAAAAATAAAAATCCGATTACCATTCGGGGTTGGGCGGGTGCATTTTATCGGCATTGGCGGTATCGGCATGAGCGGCATCGCCGAAGTCATGCATAATTTGGGCTATGAGGTAAGCGGGAGTGATTTAAGCGATAGTGCGAATGTGCAACGCTTGAAAAATAAAGGTATCGAAATTCATATTGGTCATCGGCGCGAAAATATAGAAGGGGCGACCGCTGTTATTACATCGACGGCTATTCGCGCTGATAATCGGGAGGTTGCGGCTGCTCGGGCGCGGCATATTCCGGTAGTGCGCCGCGCGGATATGTTGGCTGAATTGATGCGGCTGAAATGGAATATTTGTGTTGCGGGCACCCATGGCAAAACCACCACCACCTCTATGGTAGCAGTGTTGCTTGATGCGTGTGGCCAAGACCCTACAGTGATCAATGGTGGGGTTATCAATGCCTATGGCACCAATGCCCGATTGGGCGAAGGCGATTGGATGGTGGTTGAAGCCGATGAAAGTGATGGGAGCTTTATTCGCCTGCCAACCACGGTGGGGGTGATTACCAATATTGATCCGGAACATCTTGACCATTACGGATCGTTTGAAAAATTGCGTCGCTCATTTGATCGCTTTATCGAGAACACACCCTTTTATGGTTTTGGTGTGGTTTGTCTTGACCATCCGGAAGTGCAATCGCTGGTCGGTCGGGTTACGGATCGTCGTCTCATCACCTATGGGCTGAACCCGCAAGCGGATGTGCGGGCCGAGAATATTGAATTTGGGCCGTTTGGATCAAAATTTTCCATCCTGTTTCGCCATCGCGGGGCGCTTCAATCTCGTATTGATGATGTCATGTTGAAAATGCCCGGTGAACATAATGTACAAAATGCCTTAGCGGCGGCCATTGTGGCGCGGGAGTTGGGGGCGAGCGACGAGCAAATTCGCCAGGGCTTTGCCAATTTTGATGGGGTTAAGCGGCGTTTCACCAAGGTTGCAGAAATTGATGGGGTTACGCTGATTGATGATTATGGTCACCACCCGGTGGAAATTGCCGCTGTGCTTTCAGCGGCTCGGAAAACCTGTGAGGGCAAAATTATTGCGGTAGTGCAGCCCCATCGTTTTAGTCGCCTGCATGATTTGTTTGATGATTTTTGCACCTGTTATAATGAAGCCGATATTGCGCTCATCGCGGATGTTTACAGTGCTGGAGAAGCGCCCATCGAGGGGGCTGATGCGGCCAGTCTGGTTAAGGGGGTGGCGCGGTCTGGCCATCGCAATGTGCAGCATTTGCAAGACTGGAATAGTTTGCCAGATCAGTTGCGCCGTCTGACCAGCGCCGGGGATATGGTGGTGTTTCTCGGTGCCGGTGATATTAGTCTCAAGGCGTATGCTTTGGCGACTCAATGGTCCCATGAGACAGAGGAGGGCCCATGAGTATGATCGAAACCGTCCCCCCCGTTGCTGGAAAAATTATTGAAGGGGCCCCTTTATCTTCTTTCACTTGGTTCAGGGTGGGGGGGCCAGCGGATATTTTATTTTTGCCAAAAGATGAGGCTGACTTATCACAATTTCTCAAACATCTGCCTCTTGATGTGCCGGTTTTACCGGTAGGGGTTGGTTCTAACCTGTTGGTGCGCGATGGCGGCATTAGAGGCGTTGTCATACGCCTCAGCGCAGCGTTTGCAAAAATCGAGATTGACGGTATGCGGGTGCGAGCCGGTGCAGCTGCGCTGGACGCCAATGTTGCTAAAAAAGCGGCGCGAGCCAACATTGCCGGGCTTGAATTTTTGCGCGGTATTCCCGGCACCATTGGGGGTGCCCTTCGTATGAATGCCGGTGCTTATGGGTGCGAAACCAAAGAGCGTCTGATTGAGGCGGTGGCTTATGATCGCGCTGGCAAGCGTCATTGTTTCAGTGTTGATGAGTTGGACTATGGCTATCGTCATTGTGGTTTGGGGGCGGAGTATATTTTTACCGAAGCCCTACTTGAAGGCGAGATGGGCGAAGCTGCTAATATTGAAATGCGGATGGCAGAAATAATGAACAAACGCGAGTCAACCCAGCCTATTCGCGAGAAAACCGGCGGTTCCACCTTCAAAAATCCTGATCCCGAAATTTCTGGAGGCAGGGGCGCGTGGCAATTAATTGATGCTGCGGGTGGACGCGGTTTTCAGGTGGGAGATGCGATGTTTTCCGAGCAGCATTGTAATTTCATGATCAATAAGGGGCATGCCAGCGCCGAAGATCTGGAACGGTTGGGCGAAACGGTGCGGGCGATGGTGAAAGAGAAAACCGGCGTTAGTTTGACGTGGGAGATAAAGCGCATTGGTGAGGCACAGGATGAATAGGCAAGCCAAAAATATCGCGGTCCTTATGGGGGGGCATTCGCCAGAGCGCGATGTGAGCTTGGTTTCCGGTAAAGCGGCATGTGAAGCCTTGGAAGCCTTGGGGCATATAGTCGTGGGGATTGATGTCGGTCCTGATGTGGCGACACAATTGGTGCAAGCCTTTGCCCCTGCCATGCCGGATGTGGTGTTTAATGGGTTGCATGGCATTGGTGGTGAAGATGGTGTGGTGCAGGGCTTGTTGGAAAGCATGGGGCTGGCCTACACCCATTCCGGTGTGCTGGCTTCGGCATTGGCCATGGACAAAGAGAAGGCGAAAATTATTTTTCGCGCTGCGAGTTTGCCGGTTCCTGAAGGGGATGTGCGTTCTCGGGATAGTTTTACAGATGAGCCGGCCATGGATAGGCCTTATGTGATCAAACCCAATGCGGGGGGCTCCTCTTGCGGTGTCTTTATTTTTCAAGAAGGCGATAAGCGCTCTCCGAAAAAATTGCTGTCGCACTATCAAGCCGATGATGAGACATTTTTGGTTGAAGAATTTATTACAGGGCGTGAATTGACCAGCGCGGTGATGGGAGACCAGGCTTTGGATGTTACGGAAATTCGTACGGGGAACAGCTTTTACGATTATAATGCCAAATATGCAGAGGGCGGATCATCGCATGTGATTCCGGCGCAAATACCAGAACCAATTCGCGCGCTTTGCCTTCAATATGCTTTGCGGGCTCATCAAGTTTTGGGATGTCGAGGGTTGACGCGCACGGATTTTCGCTGGGATGAAAAACGTGGAGCCGAGGGGCTTTTTCTATTGGAGACGAACACACAGCCGGGCCTTACCCCGACATCTCTGGCACCAGAACAAGCGGCGGTAAATGGTATAGGATTTGAGCAATTGATTGACTGGATTACAGGAGATGCCTCATGCGACAGGTAAAAAAACGCAAAAAAAATGCCGGTGGTTTGCTTGAGCGAACCGGTGCCCATATTGATACATGGCTCCAGCAAGCGGTCTCTACACTGATAACCTATATTTCAGTTTTTGTCGCCGGGCTGTGTGTCCTAGCGCTACTCATGCTGTTCGCGGGGGGCTATTTTTTCAACATTGGGGAGCGCATGGCCAGTGCCACAGAAAATTTAACGCGTCTGGCTGGTATGGAAGTGTCGCGGGTGACCTTGAAGGGCGCGCGTAATTTGGAAGAGCGAGAAGTACTGGCAGCGCTAACTTCGGAACGGTTTGGTCCGGTGATGGGACGGGGGATTTTATATGTGAATATACAGCAGGCCCGCCATAAGGTGGAGGGGCTTGGCTGGGTCAAGCACGCATCGGTATCGCGGCTCTGGCCGGGTACAGTTCATATTTCCGTAGAAGAACGTATACCGGCGGCTTTGTGGCAACGGCCACGGGTGGGTGATCTGTATCTGATTGATGCCGATGGCAATAAAATCATTGAGGTGAGCGGGGATGCCTATGCTGGATTGCCGGTGATATTGGGCTCGGAAAAACCACAAGATTCTGTCTACATATTGGCTTTGCTCAAAAACTATCCTGCGATGGAAGGGCGGCTGGTGGCCTTGACCCGACAAGGAAATCGGCGCTGGGATCTAACCTTTAGAAATGGTTTTTCTGCCTTATTGCCAGAGCGCGGAGAAGCAGCGGCATTGGCAAAATTGGCGCAAATGAATGCTGGGGAGGGGCCGCTGGGCGAGACCGTGAAAAAAATGGATATGCGGGACCCGTCTCTCATTCGGTTGCAAACCGAAGATGGTGTTGAAAGGCCATAGGTGATGAAATTGAAAGCCGCGAAAGGATCGATGACAAGGCGCGCCGGGGGCGTGATCGGCGTGTTGGATCTTGGGTGTGAAAAAATTGCCTGCGCGGTGGTGCGCTATTTTCGTGATGATGATTTGCGCCCCACGGCTGAAATTATCGGGCTGGCCCATCGATCGAGCATTGGTATTGCGCCGAGTGGTCATTTGCAGGTGGCATCGGGCGATGTTATTTACACGACCATAGAGGCGGCGGAAAATATGGCGTCTGAGCGCATTGATCAGATATTGATAGTAATCAATGGACGCCAATCCATATGCCACCGTGTGGCGGTTGAAATGTCGCTTCATGGGCAGCCGGTTTTACAAGAAGATATCGCCAATTGCTTACAGCAGGGATGGAAAAGCTGTGTGGGCAAAGACCAAACTCTGCTGCATGTATGGGCTGGTAATTATTCGCTGGACGGGCGTGAACCCATATCAGACCCGCGCGGTTTGATCGGCGAGCGCCTATGTATGGATGTTTGCTGCATCACAACCCCGAATAATTTTTTACATAACATTCAATCGACCGTGACGCGGGCCGATGTGGCGGTGCGTGGGTTGGTCGCCAGCGGGTTTGCCGCAGGACAAAGTGTTTTGATGGATGATGAAAAACAAATGGGCTGCTTGGCCATTGATCTGGGAGCACAAACCAGCGCTTTTTCCTATTGGCAGGACGGGGTGCCAGCCTTTGTCGGTCATGTGCCGCTGGGGGGGCAGCATATCGATCAGGATTTGGCCAAGGCCTATAGTTTGAGTTTGGGGGAAGCGGCCCGATTGAAACGGGTGGCGGGGTTGATGCCCCGTCCCAATACAGCCATAGGAGGCCACGAAGCGAGTGTACCGCCAGCAGAAATCATCGCCCCACGATTGGAAGAGATGTTCGAGATGGTGGCCCAGAAGCTCTGCAATGGGGGAATTGAGCCG
>JALWRV010000117.1 GCA_027080545.1 Parvularculaceae bacterium | reverse complement strand
AGGAGGAGGTGCTTTTGGGGAGTTTGGCGCCGCGCCTGATTTCCAATGTCACCGATGTGGCGGTTGAAAATGGACGCTTGCGCTTGATCACCGATGATAAGTTCGGGGTCTATGCCACCGAGGCCAAACGGTTACGCTGATTATTTGGGCGTATCCTGTTTGGCAAAATCGAGAATGAGCACATTTTCGATGCCTTCGGGCACGACATTGCTGAGATTTTCCAAAACCTCGCGGCGAATACGTTCGTAATTTTCCACCTGTGTCATATTGTCAAAAACCGCCGGCTCGTTGGAAAGGGTGATCAGGCTGGACATGATATTGTCGCGCAGCTTGGGGTCGAGGGCGAATAGTTTTTGCGAGGTTTCCCCATCGACCTCCAACGCAATGTTCAAGATCACCAAAGAATCAACTTTAGAATCGCGAATGACCGGCACCACAAATTCCCGGGAGAATTTATAAAAAGAAACCTCATTGACCGGTCCCTTATCATTACTGCCATGGCCGCCCTTGGCTTTTTTATTTTTTTTCTCTTCCCCATGGCCCCCCTTATTTTGCGCCGCGTCGTCTTCTTTTTCTCCCCCCTTATCCCCATGCCCTTGAGGGGCCCCATGCTCCTGTTTGCTCGCCCCGCCGCCGCCAGAAGCGCGACCTTCTTTAAGCATGGTGCCGCCCAACGCGCCGCCGGCGACAAAGATAAGAACCATAATGATGGGGATGATCTGTTTCATGGGAGATGACCTTAAAAGGGCAGCAAGCGGTCCAATAGTTTGGTGCCATATTTGCTGCTGGTGGCGTTGTTTATTTCGCCCTTGCCGAGATAGGAGATGTCGGCATTGGCGATTTTTTCATAGCTGATCGTATTAAAGCGCGTAATGTCCTGTGGCCGGATGATGCCGGTGACCCGAAGCAGGCGCGCCTCTTGGCTGACCCGGGTGACCTGCCGCCCTTCGACCACGAGATTGCCATTGGGCAACACCCCGACAACGGTGGCCGCCAGCCGGAAGGTAATTTTTTCCTTGCGCAAGATCGAGCCATTGCCGGTCGAGCTCATATCCCGGTCCACATCAATGCCCGGCGACAGGGTGGCGCCTCCCGGCAATACCCCGCCAGCCCATTCCGGTAGCCCCAGAAAAGCGTTAACGTTCATGGATTCCGCGCTCTTGCGCTTGCGGTTCAAGGTGCTTTGCATTTGCGCATTATCATTGACCTCAACAATCACCGTGAGAATATCGCCAACCTCCGAGGCTTGGCGCAACCCCAATAGGGAATTGGCATTGGTGGTCCATAAGGAAGGCCCTGCCGGGGGGGCGACTTCGGTCGGGGCGGGCATGGAGGTCATATAATCCTCCCGGGACATGTTCGGGTAATGGCGCTGCTCCGGCGGTTTGCTGGCACAGGCAACGAGCAACAAAATCCCGGCAAGGCTGAGGGTGCTAAAAGGGGTACGGGTCATGACACCAACACCCAACCGGCCGGATCAATGACCCCTTGCACGGTTTGTTTTGATTGAAGGTTCAGTACACGGATTAAATCACCCGCAGACCCTTGCCCCAAGGCCCGCCCGATGGTGGTGATCTCTAAACTGCCGCGCACATAGCGCAAAGTGACCGTTTGGTTGCGCTTTACAAGAATGGGCGGGCGAATATTTTCAGGCTGCACCACCTGTCCGCTATAAACGGTTCGCACAACCGATTGGCCGATAAATTCATGGTCCGGCACAATCACCCCCGACGCGACATAGGCCAAATCCCCCTGATGCAAAACACTGCCCGCCTTTAGGGTCTGGGTCGCTTGTACCGGGTCCGGGTTTAAGGCCGCAAACAACAAGAAAAGATAAACAAACATGGGGGTACGCCTCCTATCGCATCCGGGTGGTAGCGGCCAACATCTCGTCAGC
>JALWRV010000116.1 GCA_027080545.1 Parvularculaceae bacterium | reverse complement strand
TGTGGGCGGGGCGAATTGGATATCCTTATTGCTCTTATCCGGGGGTATTTTGGCCTTTTTCGGATTGTTGCTGGCGGGGAGCCGGTCAAATACATTTTCACCCCAGATGTTGACGGGCGTCTTGTTTAGGCGCGCGCGCGGTGTGGACGGGGCCGAAGCGATACAGTTGGCGGGCAAGGATATTTTATATCCCATGGCCATCGCCGACGACATTTTGGATGTGGATGTAGATGCGCGCTTGGTGACCACGGATGAAGGTATCGTCGTCTATGCCAATAGGGCCTATATGGCGATTGCCCGCGAAGCCGGGGTGCTAGGGGCGGCTGGTTTGCCGCCACGGGTTGATCGGCTATTTGCCCAGGCAGGACCCGAGAGCCGAAAAATATTTCATCTGTGTCGCGCCGCCAAATCGGGCCTAGCGGCAGAAGAAGTCATTACCCAGCTTATGGGGGTCGGTAGCAATAGTCGCCATCGCCGCTTTGAAATTACCATCCGGCCAATGACCAAAACAATATCGCCCGGCGAAGGTAAGAAAGCACAAACCATAAAATATGTTGCGTGGCGCTTGCGTGAAATGGCGGTGGAAGAAGTTTCAGACACGCTGATCATCGCCTATCAGGATTATCCGCGGCCTGTTCTTGGTCTTGAATTGTCGGGACGTGTGGCGTGGATGAACAAAGCGATGGCGAAGTTTCTTGGAGTCACCACGCGCACCCCGTTGCATTTGTCAGATATTGTTTTGGGGGAAACGGATGAGTTGATCGAGGGGCTGTGGGATGAGGATGATGATTCCCCCGTGCAGTCCCGCCTTCGTCAAGCTGGTGGCGGGGCGGTCGATGCGTTGCTGACGCCTTTTGGTCAAGGGGGTGTTGGCGAGGGGTTTGTCTGCTTGGAAGTGCAACCCAATATAGAGGCAACGACACATAACCAAGAAATTACCGGCGATTTGACTGAAGCGCCATTCGGTGTTGCAGTTATTGAAGGCGATATTGGTTCCGATGCCAAGTTGGTGGACAGTAATAAAATGTTTGCTGAAACTTTCGCCATTGACGGGAAGGCTGCGGCGCTTGGGCAATGTCTCGATAGTAAAACCGTGCGTGATCTTGCCAATGCGATTAAAAATCGAAGTGCGTCGACGCCTTTGGCCCGCCCAGTCGAGGTTGAAATTGGTGAAGGGGCAAACGCTTGTTTTGTCGCGCTCTATGCGCGCCCGGTGAAACGACGTCGCGGCTCTTATGGCAAGCGCCGGACGATTTTATATGCGGTTGATGTGACTTTCCAAAAGCGCATGGAAGAAGATTATTCACAAGACCAGAAATTGAAAACCATTGGCCATTTGGCCGGCTCTATTGCCCATGATTTCAATAATGTGTTGCTGGTTATCATGGGCTCTGTAGAATTGCTGATGCGCCGTCATATGGTTGGGGATCCTTCCTATGGAGATTTGGTGCAAATTCAGCAAAATGCCCAACGCGCGCGCAATCTTACCCGGAATCTGCTGGCCTTTTCCCGCAAGCAAACTTTGCAATCTGAGGTTTTCTCCATCACCGAAATGTTGCGGGAGTTTTCTCCTTTCCTTAACCGTTCCATCACCGAGCGCATTCAGCTTGATGTAATCAATGGGCGTGGTTTGTCTAAGGTTAAGGCCGACAAAGGGCAGTTGGAGTTGGCAATTATGAATCTCGCGGTTAATGCCCGGGATGCCATGCCCCAAGGGGGCAATATTGTCATTACAACCAAAAATGTACCGGCACAGGAAATTGGTGATTATGGCTATCCGGTGTTGGAAGAAATTGACCATGTGTTGATTGAGGTGGCGGATAATGGATCCGGGGTGCCGGAAGAAATAGCGGACAAGATTTTTGAACCTTTCTTCACCACCAAGGGCGAAGGAAAAGGTACCGGTCT
>JALWRV010000115.1 GCA_027080545.1 Parvularculaceae bacterium | reverse complement strand
CAAGCACAGTGGGCGGGCACCTCGGCGGCACAGCGCAGCACCATTTTGCGCCGCTGGTATGAATTGATGGTGGCAGAAATAGAAACGCTGGCGCTCATCCTCACGCGCGAAAATGGTAAGCCGCTGGCGGAAGCAAAAGGTGAAATCCTTTATGGGGCCAGCTATCTGGAATGGTTTGCGGAAGAGGCCAAGCGTGTTGAGGGGGATATCATGCCGGCCCCATCGCCGGACAAGCGCATTCTTGTCACCAAACAGCCTGTGGGAGTGTGCGCCGCCATCACCCCGTGGAATTTCCCCAGTGCCATGTTGTTGCGCAAGGCAGCGGCCGCTTTGGCAGCTGGCTGCACCATGGTTGCCAAACCGGCGCAAGAAACACCGCTATCGGCCTTGGCGGCGGCCTTTCTGGGCGCCAAAGCTGGGATACCCGCCGGGGTATTGAATGTCGTGCCGTCGTCGCAGGCCTCCCTGCTGGGAAAACGAATGTGCGATAGCCCGCTGGTGCAAAAAATAACCTTTACGGGTTCCACCCGGGTGGGCAAAATTTTACTGGCACAAGCGGCTTCAACGGTGAAAAAAACCTCTATGGAGCTGGGGGGCAATGCGCCCTTCATTGTGTTCGAGGATGCGGATATTGAGGCGGCGGTAAAAGGTGCCATGGCATCGAAATATCGCAATGCGGGGCAAACCTGCGTTTGCTCAAATCGGTTTTTCCTCCATCGCAATATTGCGGACGAATTTACCCGAAAATTTGCGGCTAAAGCCGCCAATTTGAAAGTGGCCAATGGAGAAGAAGCCGGCGCGCAAATTGGCCCCTTGATCAATGAAGCGGCGATGGAAAATAGCAAACGATTGGTGGCCGAGGCGGTCGCAGGGGGCGCCGAGATTGTGACCGGTGGCTCTGCTGATAATGCCGGGGCGTTGTTCTTTAAGCCCACTATCCTTACCCGCGTCACCCCGCAAATGTCGGTTGCCCGGGAAGAAATTTTTGCCCCCATTGCGCCATTGATGATTTTTGACGATGAGCAAGAGGTTATTGCCGAGGCGAATAATGTGCCGGTTGGTCTTGCAGCCTATATTTATACTAAAAATTTGGGTCGGGCGTTTCGAATATCAGAGGCTTTGGCCTTTGGCATGGTGGGGGTCAATGAGGGGGTCGTCTCCAACCCTGCCGCGCCTTTTGGTGGGGTCAAGCAATCGGGCATGGGCCGGGAAGGCTCCAAATATGGTCTCGATGATTATCTGGAAATAAAATACACACTCATGGGAGGGCTAAATGGATAATGTTTCCCTGTGGAAGAACCGCGAAGGGGCAGTGCCGCGCGGTGTTGGGGTTATGCATCCGGTGTTTGCGGCGCGGGCACAAAATGCTGAGATCTGGGACATTGAAGGCAAGCGCTATATTGATTTTGCTTCCGGTATCGCGGTGACCAATACCGGCCATAACCATCCCAAAATTACCGACGCAGTAACTCGGCAAGTGCAGAGTTTTTCCCATGTTTGCTTTCAGGTCACCCCCTATGACAGCTATATTAAACTGGCCGAAAAATTAAACGCTCTGGCGCCGGGCGATAGCCCTAAGAAAACTTTATTTCTCAGCACGGGGGCTGAAGCGGTCGAAAATGCCATCAAAATCGCCCGTGCTGCCACGGGTCGCCCGGCTATTATTGCCTTTAGCGGGGCCTTTCACGGGCGCACCATGATGGGCATGGCGCTGACGGGTAAAATTGTCCCCTATAAAACCGGCTTCGGTCCATTTCCCGGCGACATATATCATGTGCCCTTTCCAGCCCCCTATTTGGGCGTTGACGAAGCTCAGTCACTGGCCGCCTTGCAAGCGCTATTCAAGACAGATGTAGAGCCACAAAGGGTGGCTGCGATTATCATCGAGCCCGTTCAGGGGGAAGGGGGCTTTTATCAGGCCTCGAAAAACTTTATGCAAAGTTTGCGGGATTTGTGCGACGCCCATGGCATCTTGCTGATTTGCGATGAAATCCAAACGGGCTTTGCCCGAACCGGTAAAATGTTTGCCACCGACTATGCTGAAATAGAACCGGACATGATCACGGTCGCCAAGGCCATGGCCGGGGGCTATCCCATATCCGGCGTGATCGGTAAGGCCGACATTATGGACGCCCCGGCACCGGGGGGGTTGGGGGGAACCTATGGGGGCTCCCCTTTGGGATGTGCGGCAGGCCTAGCGGTGTTGGAGATTATCGAGGCAGATAATCTTTGTCAGCGGGCAATTGAGATAGGAGACCATATTGTGCGACGGCTGGAGGGTTTACGCCAATCTGACAATGGCATTGGTGATATTCGCACATTAGGGGCCATGAGCGCCATGGAGCTGGTTAAAGAAGGGGATGCGGAAAAGCCGGATCCGGAGCGCACCAAACAGATTGTTGCCGCGGCCCGGGCACAAGGGCTCCTGCTTTTATCCTGTGGGGTGCGCGCTAATGTTATCCGCTTTTTGACACCCTTGACCATTCCTTTCGAGATTCTCGACGAAGGGTTGGATATTCTGGCGCATGTTATGAGGGGAAAAACCAAAAGCGATATTTAATCGCTTGCTCTGTTATTACCATTCGCCCCATCCCCTTAAAAAGATTTGCTGAGAGAAAGCGAAAGGGTCTCGATGCGCTCCGAGGTGGGGAAGGGGCTGGCCTCACCAGACCATGTATAATCGGCGCGAAGGCCAAACCCGTCGAATTTATAGGCCACGCCGACACCATAGATAAAGCCTTCTCCTTTGCCCTTTTGTTGAAAGGTAATGAGCCCAGCTTGCTCTACCTTAATAGAGGCATCAATTTTTTGATAGCCAACCCGACCAATCACATCTACCCGCTGGGTAAGGGGCCATTTTGCCAAGACAAACCCGGCCAATGATTGATCAAATTTCAAAGTGGCTGTGTCTGTCGTGCCTTTTATGGTCGCCCCGTTCAGGCTATAGGCGGCTTCTACCTCAACACCAAAAACAGGGTTCACCCTATACCCCCCGCGTAATTGAAGGGCAGTAGGATCAAAATCACGCCCGAGAATATCCAGACCAAATCGTGTGTAGCCGATTTCTGCATAATAATTCTCATCCCCCGCCATAGCCGACATGTGCAAGGGGGCCATAAAAGCCCCAAAGGCGCAGCTCGCCTTGAGAAGTAATGTTCTGTCCATGATGATCTTCCTTAAAAAAGCGCCGTGATAGGCAAGGCCACTCGATTTGACTATTGCCAGAGAACCAAAGTGGGTGATGTTGAGCCTAAGGAAGAAGCATAGACCTGCCTATGGGGGCATCCCCCCATAAGCAGCTACACGATTTGAACGCAGCAATGGTTGCTGGGGGGGGTTATGGGGTGGATTCGTTAAACACGCGGGCAAAAATCGTGTCCACATGTTTGGTATGATAGGCGAGGTCAAATAATTTTTCTAATTCTTCGGCGCTCAGCAAGCGGGTCACCTCAGCATCGCTTTTCAGATTATCCAGAAATAACCCTTCGCCGCGCCAAGCAGGCATGGCGTTGCGTTGGACGAGGCGGTAGCCATCTTCGCGGCTGGCCCCGGCTTGCGTCAGGGCCAACAAAACGCGTTGCGAATGAACAAGCCCATGTAAGCCATCAAGATTTTTTTGCATCCGGTCAGGATAGACCAGTAAATTATCGATCACCCCCGCTAATCGGTTCAAGGCAAAATCGAGATGGATAGTGCTGTCCGGGCCGATCCCCCGCTCAACAGAGGAGTGGGAAATATCCCGCTCATGCCACAAAGCGACATTCTCCATGGCTGGTACCACCGCCATGCGCACCAGCCTTGCAAGCCCGGTCAAATTCTCCGTTAAAATAGGGTTGCGCTTATGAGGCATGGCCGACGAGCCTTTTTGGCCCTTGGCAAAAAATTCTTCTACTTCCAAAACTTCCGTACGCTGAAGATGGCGGATTTCAATAGCAAGTCGCTCCATGCTGGAAGCGATAAGGCCGAGGGTAGCAAAAAACGCCGCATGTCGATCCCGCGGGATTACTTGGGTAGAGACCGGTTCTATGGTCAATCCTATTTTTTCCGCCACATGGGCTTCAACCGATGGATCGATATTGGCGAAGGTGCCCACCGCTCCAGAAATGGCACAAACAGCGATCTCATCCCGTGCGGCTAATAATCTCTGCTTGCCCCGGGCAAATTCCGCATAAAATCCTGCCAGTTTCAAACCGAAGGTCACGGGCTCTGCATGAATGCCATGAGAGCGCCCCACACAGGGGGTCATTTTATGTTCAAAGGCGCGTTTTTTCAGGGCCGCCAAAACCCGATCCATATCATCAATAAGCAGATCAGCGGCCCGCATAAGCTGCACGGAAAGACACGTGTCCAGAACATCGGATGAGGTCATGCCCTGATGAACAAAGCGCGCTTCTGGACCGACGATTTCCGCTAAATGGGTGAGAAAGGCGATGACATCATGTTTGACCTCACGCTCAATCGCGTCGATCCGCGCCACATCAAATTGTGCATCGCGGCCTTTTTCCCAGATGGTTTTTGCCGCTTCCGCCGGAATAATGCCAAGTTCGGCTTGGCGATCTGCCGCATGGGCTTCAATTTCAAACCAGATTCTATATTTGGTCTGCTGGTCCCAGATGGCGGACATTTCGGGGCGGGCATAGCGGGGAATCATAGGGCTTAAATTCCTTGGTGATCATTGAGCGGATGGGGTGAGGGATAGGCTGGAAGGGGACGAGAGGCAAGCGGCGCTTTTCTCGATCGGGCTAATGAGTCGTGACGGGACGGGATATTTGCGATAGGATAAGGAATATCAACCATTTGGGGTGGTGTTAGTGTTTGTAGCGCGTGAAGAGCGAAGGCCATTAGGGGGGCTGTTGGGATTGCTGGTGCCGAGCACGATGATTGGTGCGCTGGCCGGTGCCGGGCTGTTTTTGTTTGAAAATCCCTCATTTGAAGTTGAATCGGGAAAGCTTTGGTCACCACCAATAGTTTCATTGGCGGTGGTCATTTTCGCCACGAGCCTTTTGCTGATCGGCCGGGCAGGGCGTTGGGGCCTATCCGTTCTAGTAGCCCTTGGCATAAGCGGGTTGATGATGTCGCCCCTCATTGTGGGGTTGGCCTTTTCGTCGCAAAAAATGCTGCTTTGGTGGTGGCCGGTTTTGGATTGGTATACCGCAAGACCAGTACCGTTTTTACCTCTCTTTTTAGCGTCTTTTTGCGGGCTTATCGTGCTGGGCAAAAGTCTGGTTGATCGACCGGATAGTATGGGTCTGCTGGACTATCGCACCATCTTTATCAATTTCGTCACCTTGCCTTTATTGTTGTTGATATTGGTGTTTGCTTTTGTGTTGCTCTTGATCGGCGTGTCCTCCTTTTATTCAATATTGGAGCGGATCAATGAAAGCTGGAAAGCGCCCTTGCCGATTGATGAGGGTTGGGTCGCGCCAGCCATCCTCGGCGGGCTATTGGGAGGGCTGATCGGGGTGATGCGGATGCAACGGGTGGCGTTGGGGGTGATACGCTATGCGCTGTTATCGGTGATGCGGTATGCCTTGCCATTCATCGGGGTGGTGAGTTTGGTAGCGGTTTTGGTGTCATGGAAAGAAAATGGCGGCCTCCCTTGGGAAGAGTGGGACTATGCATGGTCGCCAGCGTGGTGGGTTGGATTGGTGCTGGCGAGTTTCGCGCTGGTTTATCAAAACGGCCAGCAAGAAAAACCACCCCTCTGGTTGCGGGCAAGCGCGTGGGTCGCGATTCTTAGCCTCATCCTGCCCCTATACAAACTTGGTTACGGATTGCTCTTGGCCCCGGAGAAATTGTTGCAGGTAGCGGATTTTGGTGGCGCATGGGTGTCTTTATTATTGATATGGATTTGGGCAAGCGCCATGGCCGGGATGTTGTCGGAAATAAACTGGCGGGCGCGCAAATGGATGGCTCCGGTGCGTCATGGCTTCCGGCTGGGGTGGGTGATGCTGGCGGCAACCCCTTTATGGCTGATCGCGGCAGGATTTTTGGGGGGAGGCTAGCGCTCGCTACCCTCGTCAAGCAATTCTAATTTGCGATTGGGGCCGTGATAGTCGGCAATCCCTTTGGTCAAGGCAAAACAGGCGAGGCGAACGGTGCGCGGAATTTTAACCTTTTCCCCGTCGCGCTCGCCTTTTTCGTAATATTGGATCATGCGGCGCTTAAGGCCCAACGCATTGGCTGCCTCTTTTTGGGACAGTCCCATAGATTTGCGCCATTTTTTGAAATCGGCCGGTTCCATAAGCCCCAATCCAGTTTCTACCATTCCCGTAACATCAGCTTAAAGCGCATTTATTGCGTAAATGTAACAGATTTTTGCAAAAGTTAGGCAATTTAATTGGAGGCTTCTTCCATTGTTAGCTTTTGGCCCTATATTAGGGGGGTCGGGCAACCGACTATGGCGATAAACAGCGCTCATAATAAGCGTATCGGACCCGGGGGCGGTACCCGGCGGCTCCACCAGAAGGCCCTTTAAGGACTGGTTTTAACGGATAAGGGTGGCTCGGATTTAACGGGCTTTGTGGCGGGGCCGAAATAGCATCGACGAGCGTGTAAAGGTTCGGCTGTCGCCCGTATGGTCTTCGTTATAGGACCACTATTATAGTTGCAAATGACAACTACAAGGAAGAACTCGCTCTTGCTGCGTAATGCGGCTGAGCTGTTCGCTTAAGTGAAGTCCTGTTCCTTTCCAAGGTTCAGGCGGGGTTTCCCGGCGCACCTGGCAACAGAAGCGTCGGACTAAGTTTAGAAAATGTGAGTAATTTGTTCTTCTGGAAGGCCTATAGACTGGCTTGCCAGGTGCGCCTTTTAGTATTTAGTGGTGTTGCCCACAGGCGATGCGCCCTTGAAATCACGTAAAATCTATCCTCCTGCCGATCTTGCCTTCTATATTATCTTAACTTGTGGGCCTCGATACTGCCCGTGTGGGCAACAGGGCTTGACTTGATAGAGGCAGATGACCACATCTGCCCCTCAGGTCGGCTCACCCTTGCGCGCCAACCCGGGTTTTGCCCCCTCGAAAGCGTGATGGGTTGCCACAAAATTACCTGACTTTGGCCTTTGCAATCTGGCCAAAGCACGTCCACATTAGGGGACATATTGGGCGGTAAGTTTTTACCGTCATATAAGCAGATCAGCCCAGTTTGGGCCGTGTTCGTGACAGATAATCAGGAGTATCCATGTCTGACAACAGAACCTATCCCGTATTGCCCCTTCGCGATATTGTTGTATTTCCGCATATGGTGGTGCCGCTATTTGTTGGCCGGGACAAATCGGTCAAAGCGCTGGAAACTGCCATGGAGGGGGATCGCGAGATCTTATTGGCGGCGCAAAAAGATGCGGTACATGATGAGCCGTCGGAAGCGGATATTTATACTATTGGCGTTATTGCCAAAGTATTGCAGCTATTAAAATTGCCTGACGGTACGGTCAAAGTATTGGTCGAAGGTCTGCGCCGGGCAGCGGTCGAATCCTATCTGCCCAATGATGATTATTTTGAGGCCAAAGCGCTTATTCTCAAAGATGAAGCCGGCCAACCGGCCGAGGTCGAGGCGTTGGCCCGCTCGGTCAAAACCCAGTTTGAAACCTATGTGAAACTCAATCGCCGTATTCAGCCGGAGACCATCGTGTCGGTCAATCAGATTGATGATCACGCGAAGCTGGCCGATACGGTCGCGGCCCACCTCAATGTCAAAATCGCCGACAAGCAGCAATTACTGGAACTGACCAATCAGGCAGAACGTCTCGAGGCCGTATTCTCGATGATGGAAGGGGAAATGTCGGTCCTGCATGTTGAGAAAAAAATTCGCAACCG
>JALWRV010000114.1 GCA_027080545.1 Parvularculaceae bacterium | reverse complement strand
GTTTCGTTTTTAAAAACCTACAGAAAGGATGATCGCCAAACCATGTTTGTAATCATCTGGCTTACCACCTTTCTGACAGGCCCTACATTGGCCGCCAATGTGAACAATAGTTCCGATGTCCCTCCGGACATCCCGCAACGCATTGTTTCTATCAATTTGTGTACCGATCAAATGTTGATGCAACTGGTTGACCCAGAACGCATTGTTTCGGTCAGCTGGCTCGTCGCTGACCCGGTTTCCTCCAATATGGCCGAACAAGCCAAAACCCTCACTCTTAATCATGGTCAGGCCGAGGAAATTTTATTGCAACAACCAGACTTAATATTAGCCGGTACCTATGGGGCGGGGCCGACGGTGGCGCTTCTTGAGCGCCTTGGGTTTGAGGTGGTAAAAATCCCCCCCGCCACTTCCATTGAGGCGATGATCGAAAACTATCGCACTTTGGGTTTGCGCCTTGGCGAAGAAAAAAAGGCAAAGGCGATTATAACCAATATTGAAAATATTTTGGTCGATGCAACACCGCCCCCAAACCAACCACTTCCTCTTTATACCAATTATGACCCCAACGGCTTCATCGCAGGGCCGGGGTCGCTACTTTACACTCTGGCCCACATAGCCGGGCTTGATTTGCTCTCGGACAGGCTCGGCCGCGGCAGCTCTGGCAGACTTTCGCTGGAAGCCTTGCTGCTGGCATCGCCGGACATTATCAGCCAAGGCGATAGGTACGCCAAACCGGCTTTGGCCACGACCTTGCTCGACCATCCGGCCATGCGCCCCCTATTGGCCCAAAGTGAGCGTGTGACCATTCCCTCTCGCGAAACCTTATGCGGCACCAGCCACGCCCTCACCGCCCTAACGCGCTTGGTGAAAGCACGAAACAAATGGCAACAAGCCATGGAGGCTGTGCAACCATGAGCGCGCAAACCCCGCCAAGCCTGCCTTCCTTCCCCCTCTTGGTGATATTTTTATCCGCCATATTATTGGCCTTGTTTACCACCTCTCTTTTGGTCGGTCCGGCCTCTGTTGGGCTTGCTGATTTCTGGTCCCCCGGTGATGATAAAATCGCCATGGCCCGCCATATTATTTTAACCGAAATTCGCTTCCCCCGAAGCCTGTTGGCGGTTCTGGTAGGGGCCAGCCTCGGCCTTTCCGGCGCTGCCATGCAAGGGTTTTTGCACAATCCCTTGGCTGAGCCGGGCATATTGGGGGTCTCTGGTGGGGGCGCTTTAGGGGCCGTGCTGGCGCTTTATTCGGGGCTTTCCGCCCATTTTTCTTTGGCCTTGCCAATAGCGGCCATTATCGGTGCGCTAACCAGCGCTTTTTTACTTTACATGCTGGCGGGACGCGCTTCTCGGCTCAGCCTGATCTTGGCCGGGGTGGCCCTTTCCAGCCTCTCTGGCGCCCTCATCGCTCTGGCGCTTAATTTTTCTCCCAACCCCTTTGCCATTTATGAAATCACCTTTTGGCTGATGGGGTCTCTTGCCAATCGTTCCATGGACCATCTTTGGCTGGTCTTGCCTTTCATGCTCACCGGATGGGTGATGTTGCTCACCACGGGCCGAGCGCTTGCGGCCCTCAGCCTTGGCGAAAATGTCGCCGCAAGCATGGGCGTGCCCCTCGCCCGGGTGCAGTTTTTTATTGTCTTCGGAACCGCTTTGGCCGTCGGTGCCAGCGTTGCGGTCAGTGGCATTATCGGTTTTGTGGGCTTGGTGGTCCCCCATCTCATGCGGCCTTTGGTGCGATTTGACCCGGCCAAACTATTGGTAGTCGCCGGTTTAGCCGGAGCCAATCTCCTGTTATTGGCGGATATGGCGGTCCGGCTCGCCGGCTTTGACAATGAATTGAAATTAGGGGTGCTGACCGCTTTGGTGGGGGCGCCCTTTTTCCTCTGGTTGATTCTCACCTTGCGCGGAGTCCAATCCGGATGAGCCTATTGCATGTAAAAAACATCAGCCTTTCGCGGGATGGCACGACGCTTTTGCGCGCGATCAGTCTGGAAGTTGAGAAAGGCGAGCGCGTGGTCATTCTTGGCCCAAACGGGGCGGGCAAATCCAGCCTGTTGAAAAGCCTATGTGGTTTATTGGTGCCAGATCGCGGCGACATCTTAATAGAAGGCCAATCCCTCAAGACCATGCCCTCCCTCACCCGAGGGCGCATGATTGCCTATCTCGATCAAATCCCGATCATTGAATGGGCGCTGCCGGTGCGCGATGTGGTCGCCCTTGGCCACTATGCCCATAGCCCCCGGAACGGCGGCCATAACCACCAACGGATCAATGATTTTCTAGATCTATGCGACCTGACCACGCTCGCCGAACGTGCCGTTACCAGCCTCTCCGGCGGTGAACGCGCCCGTGTTTTATTAGCCCGGGCCTTGGCGGTGGAAGCGCCTCTCTTGCTGGTCGATGAGCCGGTGGCTGCTCTCGACCCCTTTTTTCAGATACAAATTCTCGAAATTTTACGCCGCTCCACAGGCGATGGACAAGCCGTGGTGATGGTCTCCCATGATTTGAACCTGGCCATGCGCTATTTTGATCGGGTGGTGTTGATGGATCGCGGAGAGATTATCGCCGATGGCCTACCCAATCAGGTTTTGAGCACAGAAAACCTATCCCGCGTATTTAAAATAAAACCGCTTCAAGGCCAACATGAAGGCGAGCGCTGGATTCTGCCTTGGTCAATCAACGAGCCGTCCGAATGATGGCCTGTTTCAGGTCGCTATCAACATCCCCAACCAAAGCCGGATCCAAATTATTACCCGCCGTCAAAACCATTTTCGCGGCCATGAAACTGCGTGGATCATTGACCGCATCAACCGCCAATAGTTGACCATCTTTGAAATAAAAGGCCGCAAAGCTGCGCCCTGCCTCCGGATCACCGCGCAAAACCACCTCGTCATGGCCTTCAGACAAACCGGCCATTTGTAATTTCAAATCGAACTGATCCGACCAAAACCACGGTAAGGCTTTATAGGCTTTGGGCTTACCCACAATATGCAGGGCCGCTATTTTGGCTTGCTCCGTGGCATTGGGAACAGATTCAAGACGCAACTCCCGATCATAGAAACAATTATAATGCCAGCTTACATCACCAATGGCATAGAGGGATGGATCCGTTGTTTGGCAAAATTCATTAACCACAATGCCATTATCGGTTTTCACCCCTGCATCAGCCGCCAAGGCGCTATTGGGCAGAACACCAATGCCAATGATGACCATGTCAGCAGGAAAGTTTTTTTGCCCACACTCAACAACCATCCCACCGCTTTTATGGGTGATTTTTTGGGCCATCACATTTTCCTCAATCACCACCCCTTCTTGCTCGTGGACCCGTTTATAGAAACGCGACATCACCGGGGCCGTAACCCGTTGCAGAATACGCGATTCCGCCTCCAACACGGTGACATCCATTTTTTGCTGGCGCAGGCTGGCGGCAACTTCAAGGCCGATATAACCCCCACCAATAATGACAGCGCGATTACCCGCCTTAATATGGTCGCAAATCGCCACCGCCTGTTCGGCCGTACGCAAATAAAAAACACACGGCCCATCCGCCCCGTCAATCGGCAAGAGACGCTCCCGCGCCCCGGTCGCAAGAATGAGATGGTCATAGCCAAGCTCTTCCCCGCGCCCCGTTTTCAAATCTGTCACAGATAGGCTTTTTTGCTCGCGATGAATGGCATCCACGCGCCACCCAAGCTTTATTTCAATCTTGGCATTTTCATAAGTCTCTTGCGGCCGCAAGAGAATATCATCCAGCGGCTTTTGGCCAGCAAGATATTCTTTTGACAAAGGCGGGCGATGATAGGGCAACGCATTTTCTTCACCCATTAAAATAACCCGTCCCTCAAACCCTGCTTGACGCAGGCTAATCGCTGCTTGGGAACCAGCATGAGACGCGCCAACAATAATACAAATTTTGGATTGGCCAGAATTGGATTGATTGGACGGATTGGACAAGGAAGGCTACTCCAAGGTGAGAATTTGCATCATATTGGTGGTGCCCGA
The DNA here is from genome assembly GCA_027080545.1 of Parvularculaceae bacterium. Lineage (GTDB taxonomy): Bacteria > Pseudomonadota > Alphaproteobacteria > Caulobacterales > Parvularculaceae > S012-90. Next base: position 3,834 of record JALWRV010000114.1, on the reverse strand, counting down.
AACCATCATCGGCACCCCGGCCGTGATGATGGCCCGCTCCCCCGGCTGCATGGAAAAATATTTTTTCAACAAATCCGGCGCCCGCTCTATCACCTCTTCCAAAGTGCTAAAATCATCGGTCACCACGGGCGAAACCCCCCACACCATGGCCAATTGGCGCGCGGTCTCCTTATGAGGGGTTATCGCCAGGATCGGCGCATGGGGGCGCTCCCGCGCCATGGCAATGGCGGTCGATCCGCTTTTGGTACAGGCCAAAATGCCCCGACAATCAAGCAAATCAATGGTATGACGAGCCGCAACGGAAATGGCCGCAGCAGAAACCGACTCTGGTTGACCAACCTGCTTATGCACCTCATCCCAATAAAACTCATCGCGCTCTACCTGCGCAATAATCCGCGACATGATCGCCACGGCCGTTTCCGGATGACGCCCCACCGCCGTTTCCGCCGATAACATCACACAATCGGTGCCCCGATAGACCGCCGAAGCAATATCCGAGGCCTCCGCCCGGGTGGGAATTGGCGAGGTGACCATGGATTGCAACATTTGCGTGGCCACGATCACCGGCTTGCCCGCCGCCCGCGCCAGGCGCAATATCCGATTTTGCTCCACCGGCACACGCTCAAGCGGCAGTTCCACCCCCAAATCACCCCGCGCCACCATGATCATATCCGCCAAAGCGATAATATCATCCAACTCATCCAACGCTGCGGGCTTTTCAATTTTGGCCACCAGTTTGGCGCGCCCCAAAATCAGCTTTTTGGCTTCACGCACATCATCGGCACATTGGACAAAAGAAAGCGCGATATAGTCCGCCCCCTCATTCAACGCAAAATCCAGATCCTTGCGGTCTTTTTCAGTCAAGGCCGATATGGGCAGCCGACGCCCGGGAATGTTGATGCCTTTGCGATCCGTCAGCGTGCCCGGTACCAGCACCGTGGCCTTCGCGGTTTCGCCATCATTCTCTTCGATACGCAAGCGGATCATGCCATCATCAAGCATAATCATGTCACCCGGCGCCAAAACCGCAAACAATTCCTTATGGGGGATAGGCAAAACCCCGTCGCGGTCGCTTAGCACCGCACAGCGCAACAAAACCGACTGATTAAAGCTAAGTTTCTGAGACCCATCCTTTAATTGACCAATGCGAATTTTCGGTCCTTGCAAATCAGCCAAAATAGGCACCGGCGCACCAAAACGGGCTTCGGCCCGGCGCACTGTTTCAAAGCGTTTTTTCTGTTCAATATCGCTGCCATGGCTGAAATTGATGCGAAACCCGTTCACCCCAACCTCGAGCAAATTGAGCATCCGATCTTCCGCATCACTCGCCGGACCAAGGGTCGCCAATATGCGGCAAAATTTCTGATGGGTTGGCACGTGAATATTTCCCTTTGGACGCAGCATCATCGCCACATCCTTTATGGGAAAAGTCCCGCCCCCAATCAAGCTACTTATCTCCTAGTGCCCACTCTTCTCGTAGGCCGCTTCTATAGGGCCATGGCCGCTTCAAACACTTCGCAAATGAAATGCGCCTGTTCTTCGCTGAGATAGGGGTGCATGGGCAGGGACAATACCCGTTCTGCCGCCCATTCACAGCCCGGCAGACCTTGGGCGGTCGCGTAATCGGCAAAAGCAGGCATTTTGTGCAGCGGTGTCATGTAATAGATCGCCGTTGGCACACCGACCTTGTTCATGGCCTCACGAATGGTGTCGCGGTTTTCTGTCGCCAGCGTATAATAGCCATAACCGCTTTCGGTATTGGCAATCATTTTTTGTGGGGCGGCCAATTTACCAAGGCGCTCGTTATAAATTTTGGCAATTTTCTTGCGCGCTTCCAGCTCATCATAAAAAATAGCCAGTTTTTCCAGCAGTACCGCCGCCTGAAATGTATCAAGGCGACCATTCATGCCCACACGGACAGAATTTTGCTTATTCGCATCTGTGCCGTGCCAACGAATAGAAGAACATGGCTCGAGCATGGCCTCGTCATTCAGCAAAATCGCCCCAGCATCCCCATAGGCTCCAAGCGCCTTGCCCGGAAAGAAACTGGTGCCGGTCACAGGGGCAAGCGCCCCCACCCATTTACCATCCTGCTTGCCACCAAAACTTTGCGCGCCATCGGCAATTACCGTCGCGCCATATTTTTCAGCAAGTTTTGCAATGCGCGGATAATCTGCCGGGGTGCCAAACAGATCGACCGGCATAATCGCTTTGATATTGAGTTTCCCCTCGCGTGCCACTTCAGCCATGCGTTCAGCCAGATGGTCAACGCAGATGTTGAAAGTCTCCAAATCAATATCCACAAAAACCGGGGTCGCCCCAGCGATCAACACCGCATTGGCCGTGGCATTATAGGTAAAAGCCGGAATAAACACCGCATCGCCAGCCCCAACCCCAAGCGCCATCAACGGAATGATGAGCGCATCAGTACCCGAAGCACAGGCAATGGCCTTTTGGGCCCCAGTTTTTTGCGCCAACATCTCTTCCAATTCATCAATTTCCGGCCCGGCAATATAGCGCCCATGGTCCAACACCGCGAGGAGCCGTGCTTCGACCTTGTCGCGTATCAATTTTTGCTGCGCCTTAAGATCGATAAAGGCAATTGTGCCAACACGACTTTCACGCTCAAGAGCTAGGTTTGCAACACCGTTCATCTGTCCGTTCCTATCATTTTAAAAACTTAGCGGTCGGATTGGCTCGCTGCCTGTTCAATGGCCAGCGCCATTGCCAACGCGCGACGCCCATGCCCACCGGTAACAATGGGAGGCTGGCCACTTTCTACCGATTGTAAAAATTGCTCTGTGCCAAAACCGAGCGGGTCACGAAAAGCATGAGGCGCCTCCGGCCCTTGATCAAAATCCCGCGCCAAGGGCGTATCCGTACTATTGGTCACTTTACGGGTGAGAAAATCAAGATGAATTTCTCCATCTTCATAAACCAGACGCATATCGCGCACAGGTGTGTCAACCATGCGGCTCGCCGCCAGACGAGCTTCACCTTGCATAAACCCAAGACGGGTTTCCGTATGGTCCGAATGAGGGCCATGTTCACACATTTGCGTGGCCATGATCTCTTGCGGGGTGGCATCAAGCAATTGGGCGATGAGATCAAGGTCATGGATCATCAGATCATAAACCACAGAAACATCCATACAGCGCCCGGAAAATTTATTGAGACGACGGCTTTCCATCCGCTTCGGGGCCATGGGCCGCGCCAACAGACCAAAGGCATCAAACACATAACGCTCTTGGTGGCCCACTTGCAGGGTCAGTTTTTTTTCAACGGCTAATTTGATCAATTCGTCTGCAGTGGCCAAATCAAGCGCGATGGGTTTTTCCACCAGTACATGCTTACCTGCCAAAAGGGCCTGCCGCGCTAAATCCCCATGGGTCGAGGCCGGTGTGGCGATGGTCACCACATCAACGGCCTCAAGAAATTGCTCATAATCGCTATAGGCTTGGCCATTTTGCTTTTCAGCCCCGGCTTGCGCCCGCGCGGCATCAATATCAAAAATGGCCACCAAATCGGCCTTGTTTGATTCCGCATATTTCTGGGCATGATAGCCGCCAAAAACACCTGCCCCTGCGACCCCTGCTCGTAAACTCATGGATAATCACCCTTAAACTGTGGGCACCATAAGAATCCACTTGCCGCAACGCAACAAGAGCCGGTGCCCTATCCTCTCAACTCATGTTTCAGGGTGTTACGAGAAAAGCCTTAAGCCGCTGCCGATGATTTACGGGCCCGCTCCAAGCGCAACCCCTCGGCAAGCCGGAAAGCCAATTCCAGCGCTTGGCTGGCATTGAGACGCGGATCGCAATGGGTGTGATAGCG
>JALWRV010000113.1 GCA_027080545.1 Parvularculaceae bacterium | reverse complement strand
GGCTGGACCTGATCGTGATCATCGCCAATGACTCCGCCTACGGCGCCGAGCATATCCAGTTTATGGACCGTAAAATGGACCCAAGCCTGACCGAATTCCACTGGCCCTCCTTTGCAGAAGTCGCCACCGCGCTGGGCGGGCAGGGGGTTATGGTGCAAACCGAGGCCGAGCTAGAGGCGGCGCTGGCGATGATTGATGTGCGGCGGGGGCCGCTGCTGATCGAGCTGAAACTCGACCCGCATGATGTGCCTAGGATGCGGATTTGAGGGGGGTGCTGTGTAATGGTATATCTAGGCTCTCACAATTTCCATTAACGGTTCAAACATATATAGCGCACCGCGACGGCCACTTGCTGGCCTCAATTCACGTAACAAGCCACCTTCATGTAATAGTTTTGTGATCCTCGTGGCAACATGTTTAGGCATTCCTGAGCGCTTGATCAATTGCCTATTTTTGAAGATAGGGTTTTCAAATATGCTATCTTGTGCCGCTAAATGCCACTTCGAACCTGATATCTCTCTAAAGGGCTCCTTCATTTCGTCGTATAGTGCAGTAATTCTTTTTGCTGTTTGCAGGTTGCTTTCAGCTTGCTTGGCGATGGCGGTCAAGAAAAATGCTGTCCAGCTTGTCCAGTCGCCATCACGAGATACTGCGCGCATCAATTCTATATATTCTTCTTTGTGGGTTTCAAAAAATGCACTTATATAAAAATGCGGCTTGTGTATAAGGTCCAATTTCCACAACAATAGGGTGATAAGAAGGCGGCCAATTCTTCCATTTCCGTCGTTGAACGGATGTAAGGCTTCGAATTCAACATGTGCAACTGCAACTTTGAATAGATGCAACATTGGCGAAGTCTCAATGAATGATAGCATGTTTTGCATGGCAGATTGAAGCTGAAGCGGGCTTATAGGTTTGAAATAGATGACCTTACGGCGGTCATCCCCGATATAGTTTTGGTCCGTTTTATATTGACCGGGTGATTTGCTTGCCCCGCGGCCAAAACTCAACAAAATGCGATGGGCATTTTTTATGAGGCCCTCGTTGATTGGCTCTCCGTCAGCAACGGCAGATTGAGCGCGGCGAAGAACAGTCGTATAGAGGAAAACTTCAAATGTGTCGTCTCGAGTTACCTGAGTAGACCCATCATCTTGGCTTTCTGCCTCATATATCATCACCTCATCAACTGTTGAGATCGTTCCCTCCATCCGCGAGGAAATCACAGCCTCGCTCTGGCGTAAGGGGGCCAATAGAAGCTCGCTGTTGGGGAGAGATAGCAGCATTTGATCATAGCGTGAAATAGCGTCTTGCGCGCGTGCCAGTGGTTCGATCAGACGATTGACATCCAGTTCCGATGGTGGGAATTTTCCATAATGGTAGTCCACGACGTTACTATGGTCGTAGCTTTCTATGCTGACTGACACCGTTGAAGCTCCCATTTTTGATATTGATCTTACTTTGTGTAACATATTTCGCATATTTTACAACACAACATGTTTTATGACACAAATTTGCACCACAAAACATGTTGTGTAAGGAATTTAGGTGATTTTACAACACAACTTCATTTGTGGCAGATAAAAGTTGCACAATGGAATTTGTGTGAAAAATTCAACTACTTTTGCAACACAAAACGACTTGTGGAACCAAAGGCACAATTGGCGATTGGCCATTTTAGGAGTCTAATAGGCTGAAAACATTAGCTATTAGTTGATCTAATGTAACTTCTTGCGATTTAAGTATGTAAAGAACATCCCAAAAAACCTCGGCCAAGGGTCTCCCCCCAGCCGAGGCCATTTCACTTAACCCCTACACCTCAACCGTCACCTTTTCCGCTTCAATCGGGCGGGATTTGGCGATTTCGATTTTGCGGGGTTTCAGGGCTTCGGGCAGTTCGCGCACCAAGTCCACATGCAGCAGGCC